>CALZHD010000077.1 GCA_945787155.1 uncultured Gammaproteobacteria bacterium
GCAGATGGTACCACCGTGGCATTTTATTCCAACGCCGATCTGATCGCGGGCGGAAACAGTGCTAACGTCGATGCGATTTACGTCATCAACAGCGATGGTACCGGTCTGCGCCAGCTGACTCATGCGACAGAGGGGCGTTCACGCGATCCGCGCTTATCTGCCGATGGTCGCGTCGTTGTGTTCGAGTCCTCGGCCGACCTCATCCCCGGTGAAAATCCACCAGAATCATTCACTCGATTTCCCGGTACAGCATTTGAGTACATCGAGGTTGTCTACAACACGCAGATTTTCATCATGAATACCGATGGGAGCGGCGGGCTCAGGCAGTTGACGCACGGCAGCGGTGGGAATGCGGAAAACCCCGATATCACGAGCGACGGCAGTACCGTCGTATTTGAATCGAACCAGGATCTGCGCGGTGAAAATGCAGACGGCACGGTAGAACTGTTCGTGGTGAATGCCGATGGCACGGGCCTGATGCAAATCACCGCAGGTGCCCCCAAAATAGCCGGCAAACGCGATGATGCGTCACGCGATGCCGCGATTTCGGCCGATGGAAGCAAGATCGCTTTTGATTCTTTTGCCGATCTCACCCCACCATTGAATGATGACTTCAGTGATGAAATTTTTGTGTTTGATCTTGCGGGCTATCTGGCCAACGGCGGCGCCCGCAGCGCTTATACCCAGCAATTGACGGATACCGACATCGATCATCCCGATCATATTCGCGCCGAGGATGCCTTCGAAGTGAGTATCTCCGCGGATGGCAGCTGGATCGCCTTTGCTGGCTGCATCAACCCCTGGCTCGATACCGCCAATAACAACCCGGGGACCAACCCGACCCTGGCGGACGTCATCTGGGTCATCAAGAGCGATGGAACTGGCTTGACCCAATTGACCTCTGTCGATGATATCGATCATGATGCGCGTCTGCCGAGTATTTCAGCCGATGGGACAGCGGTGATGTTCACCGCGAAGGCCGACCTGGTGGCGGGTAATAATCTCGACCTGAGCTACGAACTGTTTGTCTCGAGTGCAGACGGCGGCTGGTTATCGCAGGTCACCGTTGACAGCATGGAGAGTCGCGCTATCAGAACCAGCCTCTCGGCCGACGGCACACAAGCGGTCTATCATGCAAAGGCCGATTTCACTGGCGAGAATGCAGATCTTAATAAAGAGATCTTTTTACAAGCGATTACACTTCCTGTTGCTAATACACCCGCTACTGGGGGTAGTGGCAATGCCGATGACGATGCCGCTGTCGGCGCCAGTACCGGTGATACTACCGATGGTACGGGCGCATTTGCTTTCATTGACTTATTGATGCTCATTTTTGCACTGGCCGGTTTAACACTGCGTAATGCTTTTTCGAAGCAACAACCAGCCGTAAGGGGATAAAATCCCTCAGATGGAGCCAGGTTAGGGACTTACGCTTACTAATCTTTTGTGCAGGACGTTTCTCTTCTCACGCCACATGGAGCGCTATCTGCTGCTGTATGCCGACGTGGATACGGTTCAGGTTTTGTAAGTAGCAAGCGCTGACCAACTAATTAAGCCGGGGCATCCCGTCGTTCAGGTTGAATGAATGATGGATGAGTTGGATGGTGGTGCAGTGGGAGTGGGCGGCTGGTTTACACCTCGCCCATCATCCCGTACAACATCTGAATCTCCTCCGGCCAGATCGCCGGTTCAATGGTCTCCAGCACCAGCGGGATATCTTTAATACGCTCATCGTTAACGATGAAACGAAACGGATCGAGTCCCAGTTCGCCTTTGCCGAGGCTGTGGTGGCGATCCACGCGAGACCCCAGCTTCGGTTTAGAGTCATTGATATGCATCCCTTTGAGGTATTCGAAGCCGACGATCGCTTCAAACGCATTCATCGTTTCATCATAGGTTTCACGCGTGCGCAGGTCGTAACCTGCAGTGAAGGTGTGGCAGGTGTCGAGACACACCGCGATGCGGGTTTTATCTTCCACCTTGTCGATGATATGGGCGAGGTGCTCAAAGCGGTGACCGAGATTAGAGCCCTGACCGGAGGTGTTTTCGATCACGGCGGTCACATCGCTGGTCACGTCGAGGGCGTGGTTGATCGATTCAGCGATCAGATCCAGGCACTTATCTTCATCGATCTTGCGCAGGTGGCTACCGGGGTGAAAATTGAGATAACAGAGTCCCAGCTGTTTGCAGCGCTGCAGCTCATCGATAAACGCATCGAGCGATTTTTGCCTTGCCTCGACTTCAGGGTGCCCCAGATTGATTAGATAACTATCGTGTGGCAGTACATCTTCGGCGCGAAAGCCGCCTTTCTCCATGTTCACCTTGAACTGTTCGATCTGTTCCTCGGTCAGCGCTTTGGATTTCCACTGACGCTGATTCTTGGTGAACAGTGCAAAGGCCTTTGCGCCGATCTCGATGGCATTCAATGGTGCGTTTTGCACACCGCCCGCGGCACTCACATGGGCGCCGATACGTCTCATTGCTAGATTCATCTTTAACTCTTAATAGATATGGCTAATTTCAGGTCGGACCAGCGGAAGGGCGATTACGCTGACTGACTGCGTTTGTAGGCTGTGGCGTGGCACTTGGGGCAGGGTGGGATGTGCCCCGTCTGATGAAAGTGGAGCTGTTCGTTGCAGGCGGTACAGACCAGCGTGCCGGGGCCGGTGATCTCGCCGGTGTGGTACTCGTCGGCATGCGCGGCACGCTCTTCCAGTGCCAGCAGTTCGACCTTGGTTTGATCTGCAACCGACAGGAACATTTCAAGCAGACGATCCTCGATCAGCTCGATATCGAACTTGAGCCAGTCGACCAGTTCCTGCGCATCAGGGCCAGCGAGGTAGTCAGCCGCGGCATCGAGATCGCGCTTGAGGTAATCACCAATCTTGATCGCCTCTTCACCCGAAAGCTCTCCCAGTTCAATCGCCTTTTTCTGTGCCCTGGCGACCAGTTCCGAGACCTTCGGGCGGGCCTCTTCGCCCGCCTCTTCAATAGCATGTTTTACACGCTCCATCATGATGTTATAGGCGTGGACTAGTTTTTCATTGGTGCTACGTTCGTTGTCACTCATGTGAGATTGCCTCTTGCTGCTGTTGGGGTGGCCAGGCCATCGATCTAGTCTGTTGAAGGAGTCTGTGCCTGGCCACACCCGATTATCTGTGGTGTTGCGTATTCTGGTATCCTACCACTTTTTCTTCGTAAGGCATTACAAGTAGATATGGACGAGCAGTACAAGCCTGAAATCATCGAGCAACAGGCGCAAGATGACTGGCAGCAAAAGCAGACCTTCAAGGCGGTTGAAGACGACAGCCGGCCCAAGTATTACTGCCTGTCGATGTTCCCGTACCCCAGTGGTCGTCTGCATATGGGGCATGTGCGCAACTACACCATCGGTGATGTCATCAGCCGCTACCAGCGCATGCAGGGCAAAAATGTATTGCAGCCGATGGGGTGGGATGCGTTTGGTCTGCCAGCCGAGAATGCGGCGATCAAAAACAGTGTGCCCCCCGCGAAGTGGACCAGAGAGAACGTCGCATATATGGGCGATCAGCTTAGGCGCCTCGGCTTCGGTTATGACTGGGATCGCGAACTCGCTACCTGCTCCCCGGACTACTACCGCTGGGAGCAGTGGCTCTTCATTAGGCTATTCGAAAAAGGGATCGTCTATAAAAAGACCGCGCCGGTCAACTGGTGCCCCAATGATATGACGGTGCTCGCCAACGAGCAGGTGATCGACGGCTGTTGCTGGCGCTGTGACACAGCGGTCGAGCGCAAAGAGATCCCGCAATATTTCATGAAGATCACCGACTACGCGGACGAGTTGCTGGATGACCTGGATCAGCTCGACGGCTGGCCGGATCAGGTGCGCACCATGCAGCGTAACTGGATCGGTCGCTCCGAGGGTGTGGAGATCCATTTCGGTGTTGCCGATCACGATCAACCGTTAAAAGTATTTACCACTCGCCCGGATACGCTGATGGGCGTTACTTACGTCGCTATTGCCGCCGAACACCCGCTGGCGCTGATGGCCGCGGATGATCATCCCGAACTGGCGGCTTTCATCGAAGAATGTAAAAAGACCGGCACCGCCGAGGCTGAGCTGGAGACGATGGAGAAGCGAGGTGTCGATACCGGACTGAAGGCGACCCACCCGATCACGGGTGAGCAGGTACCGATCTACGTCGCCAACTTTGTGCTGATGGGGTACGGCACCGGGGCAGTAATGTCAGTACCGGCCCATGACCAGCGTGACTGGGAGTTCGCCAAAAAATACGGGCTGTTGATCAGGCAGGTGATCGCTCCGGCGAGTGGCGAGGCGATAGATCTGGAACAGGCAGCCTTTACCGACAAAGGTGTGTTAGTGGATTCCGGTGACTTCACTGGCAAAGACTTTGCCAAGGCGTTCGATGCCATCGCGCAATACCTGAGTGAGCACGATAAGGGTGAAAAAAAGGTTACCTACCGCCTGCGTGATTGGGGTGTCTCACGCCAGCGTTACTGGGGTGCGCCGATCCCGATCATTAACTGCGCCAGCTGCGGTGCCGTGCCGGTACCGGAAGATCAATTGCCAGTGGTACTGCCGGAAGAGGTCGAGATGGACGGCGTCGGTTCGCCGATCAAAAAGATGGCTGAGTTCTACGAATGCGAATGTCCGACATGCGGTGCCAAGGCGGAGCGTGAGACCGACACCTTCGATACCTTTATGGAATCATCGTGGTACTACGCGCGTTACTGTTCCGCCGATAATGGCAGTGCGATGCTCGACGAGCGCGCCAACTACTGGTTGCCAGTGGATCAATATGTTGGCGGTATCGAGCATGCGATCCTGCATCTATTGTATGCGCGTTTCTTTAATAAGCTGATGCGTGACGTACAGGATGTACTAGTGCCGCGTGAGGCAGGGATGCCGGGAGCGGCCGATGTCAGATCATTGACTAACGATGAGCCGTTTAAAAATCTGCTAACGCAGGGCATGGTGTTGAAAGATGGTGCGAAGATGTCTAAGTCCAAGGGCAACACCGTTGACCCGCAGGCGTTGATCGAGCGCTACGGTGCCGACACCGCGCGCCTGTTTATGATGTTTGCCGCCCCACCGGAGCAGTCGCTGGAATGGTCGGATGCTGGCGTTGATGGTGCCGCACGTTTTTTAAAGAAGGTGTGGAACCTCGCTAGTACCAATCAGACCATTTTGAGTAAGTCGGCCGGCGCAGGGTTTGATATTGCCGATGATGCACAACAGGCGGTGCGTCGTGAAGTACATGAAGTATTGAAACAGGCGCTGTTTGATTTCGACAAGCAGCAGTTCAATACCGTGGTCGCTGCCTGCATGAAGATTATGAATGCACTCGCGACACTGAAAGTGGGTGGTGCACATGATGCGGTGCTCGATGAAGGCTTTAGTATCGTGTTGCGTCTGCTGTCACCCATTGCACCACACATTGCGCATGTATTGTGGCGTGAACTCGGTTATGGCGACGATGTGTTGAATGCCCAGTGGCCTGAAGTCGATGAGGCGGCGCTGGTGCGTGACTCGATTGAGATGATGGTGCAGGTCAACGGCAAGGTGCGAGGCAAGATCACGGTCGCCGCCGATGCGACGAAGGATACCGTTGAGGCGAGTGCGTGCAACGATGAAAATGTGCAACGTTTTACCGAAGGTAAAGCGATCAAGAAGGTCATTGTGGTACCGGGTCGTTTGGTGAATATCGTTGTTGGTTGAGCAGGTACAAGCGGAAAGGTACAAGAGACAAGGCGCTGAGCAGTACCTTGTCAAGGTTGTCGTCTGGCTGATGATCGCTGGTTATCTATTGGTGCTGTTGCAGGGGTGTGGCTTTCGCCTGCGTGGTTCGATGGGTGGTGACCTTGCGCTGCCGCCACTCTATATCGAGAGCAGTGGTAGCAGTGCCTTTGTCAGTGAGTTACGGCAGGCGCTTGCCAGCACCAGTACCACTGTCGTTGCTGAACGTGCGGCGGCGGAGTGGATTGTCGGTGTCGGTGCCGAGCAGCTCGATCGTCGTGTATTGACGGTGGATGCCTCCGGGCGCGTGCAGGAGTATGAGCTGCACTACGCGGTTTCGTTTGCCGTAAATGATGCAGTGGCGAGAGCGGTGCTCGGAGCGCAGACTATCACCCTGCGGCGTAGCTTTAATTTCACCGGCAGTGATGTGCTAGCGAAGGAGGCTGAGGAGGCACAACTCTATCGTGACATGCGACGTAGCGCGGTACAGAATGCGATGCGACGTTTACAGGCGTTGGCGGTTATGCAATCCGGTGAGCGCACGATAGAAACAGATGTCGCGCCATAGACGATGAAGATTAAGCCCGAACAGTTAGTGAACCAGCTTAAAAAAGGGCTCGCACCGCTCTACATCATCAGCGGTGATGAGCCGTTGCTGGTGCAGGAAGCGTCAGATCTGGTACGCAAATATGCGAGAGAGGCGGGGTGTCATGAACGCATCGTGATGACGGTTGAAAAGGGGTTCGACTGGCACAGCCTGTCGCTGGAAAGCGGTGGCATGTCGCTGTTTGCCGAGAAGCGTTTACTGGAATTGCGCCTGCCCACGGGCAAGCCCGGTGATGCCGGCGGTAAGGCGTTACGTGCCTATGCGGAGGGGCCGGCGAGTGATGACGTGTTGCTGATCGTGGCCGGAAAGATCGATACCAAATCACAGCAGACGAAGTGGTACAAGACATTGGAAGGGGTGGGTGTTGCCGTGCCGATCTGGCCGATGGAAGTGTCGCAGCTACCAGCATGGATTAAACAACGCATGAAGGCAAACAAGATGCGGCCGACGGGTGATGCGGCGCAGGTGCTCGCCGAGCGGGTCGAAGGGAATCTGCTCGCCTGCGCGCAGGAGATCGACAAACTCTTCCTGATCCACGGCGCCGCCGAGATCGATGCCGACATGATCGTCGACGCGGTCGCCAATAGCGCACGCTTCGATATCTTTGGGCTGGTCGATACCGCGCTCTCGGGCAACGGCGAGCGTGTGGCGCGCATGATGAGTGGGTTGCGTAGCGAAGGGGTGGAGCCGGTGCTGGTGCTGTGGGCGCTGGCGCGTGAAATTCGCACCCTCTCCAGCATGAGTTTTGAGGTGTCACATGGTACCAGCCCAGATCAGGTGATGCGCAATCAGCGTGTGTGGGAGAAGCGTAAGCCTTTGATTAAGAAGGGACTTCGCCGCTCACCGCGGCAGTGGTGGTATCTTTTGCACCGCGCCGGACAGATCGACCGCATGATTAAAGGACAGGCCACGGGCAATGTGTGGGATGAATTGTTACAATTGGGCTTGATGATGGCGGGAATACGGATCGCCAAAGCGAGTTAAGGTGCCTGTTCAATCGTAATTCCGGACGTGCTCGCAAGATGAGCCTTTGGCTCACTCCTACAATCCAGCGTTTTAATTCATCTGTTGTTGGCTTTGGTGTTTTGTCGACTGGATGGCAAACATAGTGATTTATTGAGATGAGTGATATTAAACAATACATGAATGACGTGGGTCGTCGCGCACGCGAGGCGTCGCGTCTGGTGGCGCGTGCCGATAGTGGTGCCAAGAACGGTGCGCTGGAAGCGATCGCTTCTGCGATCGAAACCAACAAGGCCGCGTTACTTGAGGCCAACGGCAAGGATATGGCGGCAGGCAGAGCGAGTGGTCTGGATGCCGCACTGCTGGATCGACTTGAACTGAACGATGCGCGCATCGCCGGCATGGCCGAAGGGCTGCGCCAGATTGCGGCGCTACCCGATCCAGTGGGTGGCATCGCCGATATGAATTATGTGCCCAGCGGCATTCAGGTCGGTAAGATGCGCGTGCCGCTGGGCGTCGTCGGTATTATCTATGAGTCACGCCCTAATGTGACGGCCGATGCGGCAGGTCTCTGTCTGAAGTCGGGCAACGCCGCGATTCTGCGCGGTGGTAAAGAGGCGATCCATTCTAATCAGGCGATTGCGCAATGTATTCACGCGGGGCTGGAGGCCGCCGATCTGCCTGCGGCGGCAGTGCAGGTGATCGAGACCACTGACCGTGCCGCAGTGGGCGAGATGATCGCGATGCCCGAGTACGTTGATGTGATCATCCCCCGTGGTGGTAAAGGGCTGATTGAACGGATCAGTGCCGATGCGCGTGTGCCGGTGATCAAACACCTCGATGGCATCTGCCATGTCTACATCGATGACGAGGCCGATCTTGAAAAGGCAACGCAGATTGCGTTCAACGCCAAGACACATCGCTATGGCGTCTGCAATGCGATGGAGACACTGCTGGTCGCAGAGGGCATCGCCGAACAGGTGTTACCTGAACTGGCGAAGATGTATCGTGAGGTCGGTGTTGAGCTGCGCGGTTGTACCACGACCTGCAAGGTGATCCCTGATTGCATCGCCGCGCTGGCTGAAGACTGGGATACCGAATATCTTGCGCCTATTCTGTCGATTCGTGTGGTGAAAGATATCGATGAAGCGATGGCGCATATCAGCGCCCACAACTCAGCGCATACTGAAACAATCGTCACCGAGAACATTACCCGCGCGCGCCGTTTTCTGCGCGAAGTTGATTCGAGCTCTGTGATGGTTAACGCTTCTACCCGTTTTGCCGATGGCTTTGAATATGGCCTTGGCGCCGAGATCGGCATCAGCACCGACAAGTTTCACGCCCGTGGCCCAGTGGGGCTGGAAGGGCTGACGTCTCAGAAGTACGTGGTATTGGGTGATGGGCATATTAGAGTTTAGGGAAAAGGGTAAAGGGACAAGAGCAAAGGGGCGTGACTACCTTCACCTTTACCCTTTACCCTTTACCCTTTCCTCTGCCGATCAATGATCGGTGTCTTTGGTGGTACCTTCGATCCTGTTCACAATGGTCATCTGCGGGTAGTTCAGGCGCTGGTGCGAACGCTTCCCTTCGATGAGTTACGCATGCTGCCCTGTGGTGAGCCGGCGCATCGTGCGCCGCCACAGGCAAGTGCGGAAGATCGTGTGGCGATGTTGCGCCTGGCGATTGCAGGCATGTCATCGATTGTTATCGATGAGCGTGAGGTGCAGCGAAATGGGCCATCGTACATGGTCGATACATTGACCTCGATGCGTGAAGAACTGGGCGACACCCCGCTGGTATTGATCATCGGCTGGGATGCCTTTGTAGGACTACCGACGTGGCATCGTTGGCCGCAGATTCTCGAACTGGCGCACCTGTTAGTCGTGCAGCGGCCAGGCACAACGACGCCACCATGTCGTGAGGTTGAGGCGTTGTTGCAGCAGTGTCAGGTAGATGAGGTGAGCGCATTAAAGACGGCCCCGGCCGGTTGCATTCTGTTACACCCGGTGGATGCGTTAGAGGTCTCTTCGACAAATGTTCGTGAGTCGATAATCGCAAAAGAGGATGTGGGCGATCTGCTGCCAGTGGCGGTGTTGGCCTACATCAAAGAACACAATTTATATCAATGAAAGTAGAAGCAGGAAGAAAGTAATGAAATCTGAAGCGTTAAAGGACCTGGCGATCAAGTCCATAGAAGATATGAAGGGCGTCGATGTGACGGTCCTCGATGTCCGCAAGATGACCACCATCACCGATTATATGGTGATCGTCAGTGGTACCTCGAGTCGTCATCTGAAATCGATTGTGAACAGCGTGGCAGTCGATGCAAAAAATGCAGGCTGCACCCCGCTGGGCACTGAAGGTGAAACCGAAGGGGAATGGGCCCTTGTTGACCTTGGTGATGTAGTGGTACATGTGATGTTGCCACAGACACGTGAGTTCTATCAGCTTGAAAAGTTGTGGAGTGTTGAAGGTGCCTCTGAAAGAGAAGCCGCAAGCAAACTTGGCTCAGGCGGTAAGGCTTAAGCCTGAAATGAAGATCCACCTGATCGCCGTCGGTCACAAGATGCCTGGTTGGGTCATCGACGGTTATCAGGAGTTCACCAAACGACTGCCCGCAGAGTGTAAGCTCAAACTGGTTGAGATTGCGCCGGGGCGGCGTTCCAAAAGCGCTGATGTAAAACGCGCGATTCAGGATGAAAGTACCAGGATGCTGGCCGCGATTCCAAAGAACGCCAAAGTGGTCGCGCTCGATGAGCATGGCAAGGCGTGGACCACGCGTCAGCTCGCGACACAACTCGAAGGGTGGATGTCGCAAGGGTGCGATGTCGCACTGTTGGTCGGAGGGCCGGATGGTCTCTCCGATGAGTGCCGCAGTCGTGCCGAACAGCAGTGGTCGTTGTCTCCTTTGACGCTGCCGCATGCATTGGTACGAGTGGTGCTTGCTGAACAGATTTACCGCGCCTGGTCGGTGATGAAGGGGCATCCTTATCATCGAGATTGAGTGGTGAGATCTCATATGTAGAGTGCCGATCTATGCTTCCTTCCGTTCGTGATGGTATCTGCTTTGCCTGGTAGGAAAAGAGTCCTTGGTAGTATTAACTTGTTTGTAGTATGGTTAATCAAGATGTAAAACGGATACAAGGAGAAAGGCTATGCACGGAACTCAATTAAAGCATGCTGTTTCACTTATCGCGTTATCTTTTCTAACCTGTTTTTCTGTTGCCTCCAACGCTGCCATCATCGCCAATGACGGCGGCATTACATTCTGGATTTCATATGATAATTTAGACGCTCCCGGTGCGACCCTGGCCGATACTGTCACACTCGACAGTAACTCATATACCTGCGGTGTTACCAACGGCGCGCGTTCGGCTCAAGGCGCACCCAACAGTCCGGACTCATGCCCGGGTGCAGGCAGTACCTGTGCGGGTGAAGATAAACTGACCGGTGATATCGAAAAGCTGGCCGAATATATCTATCAGGCCACAGAAGGCGAGCACTACCTGCGTCGGGTTTATGTGGCCGATCAGGGGCGGGCCTGGGATACCGCTGATATCCGTTGGAATGTTGGTGATGGGGGTTCCAGTGCTCCCGGTGGCGGATGGAAAACGGTCGGTAGTCAACTTAAGCTGAATAGCTCTTCCAGGAGCTGTATTCACGACGTGTTGCATCATGAGATCGGTCACTATTTTTATAACCTGCCGGATCGCTATGCCAAGAGCGGCAGTTACTATAAAGGTACACTCAATGGTAGCTCGGTCTTTAATGTCAATGTGACAGTGGGTGATCCCAACACCGTGATGGCCAGCAACTTCCCGCATTTTTTTGTCGATACCACTAATGCGAGTATAACTGCGGACTATAATCCGCCGAGCGATCCTGCCGTGACAGGTGAGGTCCTGACCCCTGCACTGCTAGCGGATGCCGATCCCAACAACGATGGCCCTGATCGCGCACATCATGGGCACACGATGCCGTTTGCTCAGGATGAGTGGAGCATTCTGCCGGACAAACAGATCGACCTCACCGGTGTCCACACCGAAGGGAGCTTTCCTACGCCGGGCGGCATGACCCCAGTTGATATTCGTATTATGCCTAGTGATGCGCCGATACCGGGCACCATGCTGGTGCTGGACCGTTCCGGTAGCATGGGCGTGACAACAAACGGCATCAGCGCCGCTCAGTATGTTCAGGAATCAGGGTTGTATCTGTATCATAGCTCATCCAGCGGTGATTATGTCGGTACCTCTCTGTATAACGCTGCCGTCGAGGAGCTATTTTCTTATGACCTGTATGATCCTGCCAACCAACTGCCGATGGCCAGTTTTCGTAACGCCAGCGGCTTGACCAACATTGCCGCGGCACTGGAGGCCGCGATTGATGCCCTGGTGGCCGAACATGGCGAGGCGGGTGTCAACGGTGGTCAGATCGTCCTGATGTCCGATGGTAAGCAGACCACTGGTGGTAGTATCTGGGATCAGGTCGATCGTGCCAACGGCATGGGCATTAAGATTCATACGATGTCGTTTGGCAATGCCGATGAAACCACGATGCAGCAGATTGCCGACAATTCATCCGGCTCACTGACGACGATGTCGGAACGCTCCAGTGGTGCAGACCTGAAGCTGGGGATGTCACGCATGTACACCACATTGCGTGGTAACGATCCGGTATACACCTACCGCGGACCTGTGATAGCCAACAGTGAAACCAGCACGGGGGATGCCTTTAAGGGCGAGTTCATGTTACCGCCCAATACGCATGACCTGTTGTTCTATGCCTTTCTGGATAGGCAGAACGCTGCCGATCTCATCATTGAGCTGGAACACAGTTCTGGCTTTAGTACCACAGTGACCGGCAAGGCGTTAGCACGCAAAGGGCGCTTTAATGGCATCCGTATTCCCGCCGCCAAGGCAGGGAAATGGGAGTTCAAGATTAGCGCCTCAAAGCGGCTGAA
>CALZHD010000078.1 GCA_945787155.1 uncultured Gammaproteobacteria bacterium
AATGTCCAATAATACCAGGTCGGGCAGTTGTTGCGAAAAACCTTCCTCTGCTGCCTCACGATTGGCATAACTCTCTATTTCGTAACCCTGTTTTTGCAGGGCCTCGACATAGTTTTTACGGATGGCCTCTTCATCCTCAACAATGGTAATTCGTTTACTCATGCGCGCTTCCGGTTGTGTTCTATTTAATAAACTAGCATAACCTGGGTCGTTTGTGATGTGTCTCAATCACATTGCCATTATTCATCATTTTTTGACTCCGTTTGGCCAGTGTTGCCGCGCCAGATTGCCATGTTTGAGGTGTTTACTTGCAGGTAGACAAATTCCGGTGCGCTTAAGGAGTTACTAACTATGCCACGGACGGCACACTGGCTCACGATATCTGAGGGTTAAAAATGAATAGAAAACAAAACACCCACGAGCAGGAAGTGACACTTGTCGTCATTTATTCATGGAGCGATATTGGTAAGTTACTCTCGCTGGTATTACTTGGTTGGTTGATGCTGCTGTTGTTTATCCATGATGCGGGCGCAAATGACTTTACAAATGCCAATGTCAATGTAGATGTAGATGAAGTCGAGATGAATCAGGTCAAACATGGTTCATTATTGTTTAAGTCGGAGGGCAGCCATCGTTATCATCTGGCCCCAACGCTGGAGACAGATGTTCAAATCGAAGTGACAGGGATGATTGCGCGTACCTCGCTTAGGCAGCAGTTCAAAAACAATCAGGAGGGTTGGATCGAAGGGGTTTATGTTTTTCCACTGCCGGAGAACGCGGCGGTAGACCGTCTACGCATGAAAATAGGTGAGCGCATTATCGAAGGCGAGATAAAAGAACGTCAGGAGGCAAAGCGACTTTACAACAAGGCACGTAACGAGGGTAAAAAGGCATCATTGGTTGAGCAGGAACGACCTAATCTATTTACTAACAGCGTAGCGAATATTGGACCCGGTGAAACGGTAGTGGTTGAGATAGAGTATCAACAGACGCTGCGTTACGACAGTGGTGCGTTTAGTCTGCGCTTTCCGATGGCGATTACACCGCGCTATATTCCGGGCAGTCCCGTGATCTCGGAAGAGGAGGAGATTCAATTTGGCGCCCATGGTTGGGCCGTCAATACAGATCAGGTAACCGATGCTTCGCGTATTACGCCATTAGTTAGACAGGGGAGGGCAAGACGAGATGAAGAGGAGATAACGCACGCAATAATAAATCCAGTACGTCTATCCGTCACCCTCAATAGCGGCTTTAAGCTAGACCGTATAGCAAGCACTTACCATCCTGTCAGCACTAAAAATATCGAGCATAATAAAACTGCTGTCATATTGGCAGATGGCCAGGTTACCGCTGATCGGGATTTTGAATTGCGCTGGTGGCCGGAACAGGGAATGGCACCTAAGGCAGCACTATTCACGGAAGAGAAAGATGGCGATTTATACCACCTATTGATGGTGTTGCCACCGACGACTGCCGAAGAAGCCGGGCATATAAATCGTGAAGTGGTTTATGTGATCGACACATCGGGTTCTATGCATGGCACTTCCATTGAGCAGGCGCGTGGCGCATTGCAGTTAGCACTGAATCGACTTAAGCCAGACGATAAGTTTAATGTGATTGCGTTTAATAGTAATACGGATAAACTATTTCCGACTGCCAGTCTGGCGACAGCAAATAATCAGCGTGCTGCACAGCGCTATGTTTCATCGCTAAAGGCGGGCGGCGGCACGGAGATAATGGGCGCGCTTGAAGTGGCGTTATTGAATCAGGAAGTGAGTAATGTCGTTCGTCAGGTGGTTTTTATCACCGATGGCAGTGTGGGCAACGAGGCGGCACTGTTTAAGTTTATCAGGCAATCGCTCGGTAACAGCCGATTGTTCACCATTGGTATCGGGTCCGCCCCCAATAGTCATTTCATGAGCAAGGCGGCGCAGTTTGGTCGTGGCACCTTTACCTATATTGGTGATGTGGGTGAGGTGCAAAGCAAAATGGCGCTTCTGTTCCAGAAGCTGGAAACTGCGGTGATGACCGATGTAAAGGCTACCTTCGATGATCCACAAATAGAGATGTGGCCGCAACGTCTCTCCGATCTTTATCAGGGCGAACCTTTATTGTTAACGGCCAGAACTGCGTTGGGTGATCAGTCAGTCGTGGTCAGTGGTCAACGCCAAAACCGAAAATGGGGTAACAAATTAAATCTTAAACAGGGCAGTAATGGATCTGGTATTGCCACATTATGGGCGCGTAATAAAATCGCCGCGTTGATGGATCGCCTGCGTGAAGGTGAAAAAGAAGCCGCGATTAAAGCGCAAGTCGTCAACGTGGCATTGCAGCATCATCTGGTCAGTAAATATACAAGCCTGGTGGCGGTGGATGTAACACCGTCACGTCCTGACGATGAGGCGTTGGATACCCAGCCTGTTCCAGTCAACCTGCCAAAAGGACAGGTGCACGCAAAAATATTTGGCCGCCATGCGCAGACGGCGACGCCCGCACAACTACAGTTAATGGTGGGCGCGCTACTGCTGTTGACAGCGTTGCGGCTGTGGCAAAGCAATAACACGGTACGAGTGCGTGATGAAGCATAAACGTATCCGTATCCGTCATCTTCTATTGGTTATGCTAGTGAGTGGCGGCGTGTGGCAGATCGGGGAGGGCGCTTATATATATGCCAAGGCATTACTCGCCCAGCGACTGATACACGATGCCTGGCAAGCGAGTATAAAACAGTCACAACAGGTTAAGCCCTGGTCATGGGCAGATACCTGGCCCGTCGCGCGTCTGCTGGTGCCTCGGCTGGGGGTTGATCAGATTGTGCTGGCGGGTGATAGCGGCCGCACCCTGGCCTTTGGTCCGGGGCACCGTTTTGGTTCGCCGTTACCGGGTGACAGCGGTAACAGTCTGATTGCTGGTCACCGTGATACCCACTTTCGATTTCTGAAAGAGATTCGTTCAGGCGAAGTGATTTTAGTACAGACTCAAAATGGTGATATGACCACTTATGTGGTCAATTCAACCGGGGTGATCCATGAATTGTCATCGGTGGGTAATGATGCAGATCAACGCCAGTTAACGTTGGTGACCTGCTATCCATTTGGTGCCGTTGTGCCGGGTGGGCCACTGCGTTATGTGGTGTCTGCTACGGAGAAGGGTTAGCCTGTGGCACAGCAACCGCATGCGCTAGCGTTTTAATCTGGATTGAATGGCCGGATTCGATGGGACTCGATGTAATGTATCTCGCCCAGGTTAATACCGAATCAGATGTCATAAAAAAGCCCCGGTCAACGGGCCAGGGCTTTTCCATTCATCTCTGTGATGTCAGCGAGATGGACACACCTCACTCAACCATCCATTAGTCGATCATTGAACAATTGGATCCAGCGTAATCTCGACGCGGCGATTGAGGGCGCGGCCCCCAGCAGTATCATTGGATGCTATAGGAAATGCCTCGCCGTAGCCCATCGATGCCAATCGCTCGATGTTAATGCCTTCTTTTTCAAAGTACATGGCGACCGTGGATGAGCGCTGTTGGGAGAGTGTTTGATTTGATGCATTAGAGCCGACGCTATCGGTGTGGCCGGCGATGTTGACCAGCGTGGCATCAAATTCATCGAGCACCAGCACCACAGAATCCATTACATCGAAAAATTGTGGGTTGAGGCTATAACTGCCGGTTTCAAAGGTCACGTTGCCGGGCATGTTAAGAATGATGTTGTCGCCTTCGCGGGTGACACTGACACCGCTACCCTGCAGTTTCTGGCGCAGCTTTGCTTCTTGTTGATCCATGTAAAAGCCAACACCACCGCCTGCAATCGCGCCGATACCGGCACCCTTAAGCGCTCTTTCTTTGCGGTCTTCTCTGTCAGCTGATGCCGCGCCGATGATGGCTCCGACGACAGAGCCAATCATTGCGCCGCCAGCGGTTTTTGACATCTGTTGTTCATTGGTGAAGGGGTTAACGGTAGAGCATCCCTGTAATGCAACCAGAGATGCACCTAACATCAGGATGGCGCAACGGAACGTGGCCTTATTTTTCATATTTGTTACCTGCCTGTAGATTTATAACGATGTACGATCAGAATCAGACCCGAAAGTGTGCGTCATAATAACCTGTGCTTCAACTCGTTTATTTGATTTTCCGCACAAAAAAGCCCCGATTAATAATCAGGGCTTTTCTTTTTCACATGACTGACCTTGCTATGAAGTCAGTAGTGGCGCAATCACCAGACTCACAATCGCCAGTACGTTGATCAGAATGTTCATTGATGGCCCCGAGGTATCCTTGAACGGATCACCCACGGTGTCACCGACGACGCAGGCGGCGTGGGTATCGGTTCCCTTGCCGCCAAGGTTTCCTTTTTCGACATACTTTTTGGCATTGTCCCAGGCACCACCAGCGTTGGCCATCATCAGTGCCAGCAACACACTGCCGAGCAGCGCGCCACCGAGCATGCCACCGAGTGCTGAGGCACCCAATCCAAAGCCGACCACGACCGGGGCAGAGACCGCTAATACGCCGGGCAACACCATCTTTTTCAGTGCTGCCTGAGTAGCGATATCGACACAGCGTGCGCTGTCTGGTTTGGCTGTGCCCTCCATCAGGCCTGGAATCTCACGGAACTGACGACGGATCTCATGGATCATCTCGAATGCCGCATCACCCACCGCCGTCATCGTCAGTGAAGCAACGAGGAATGGGAAAATACCTCCGAGGAACATGCCCATTAAGACAATCGGTTCACCTAGATCCAGTGAGAAGTCAGGTATTCGCATCGAGACATCCTGAATATAGGCGGCAATGATCGCAAGTGCTGCCAGTGCCGCGGCGCCGATCGCAAAGCCTTTACCGATCGCTGCTGTGGTATTGCCGAGCTCATCGAGTGAATCGGTGATCTTGCGTGTCTCAGGTCCCATATTACTCATTTCGGCGATGCCGCCTGCGTTATCGGCGACAGGGCCGTAGGCATCGATCGCCATCGTGATACCAACCGTGCCGAGCATACCGATCGCTGCGATGCCAACACCATAGAGTCCACAGAGTTCGCTGGAGACGTAAATGATCGCACATAGGGTCAGTACCGGTACCACCACCGACTGCATACCGACCGCCAGGCCGGTGATCATCACGGTGGCTGGGCCAGTTTCACCCGACTGGGCAATATTGCGTACTGGCTTGCCCGCAGTGTAATACTCGGTGACAAGCCCGATGATGATTCCACCCACTGCCCCTGTTAACACCGCGCCCCAGATGTTGAAGGAGACACCTGCCCCCCAGATGACAATGACGGCCAGCAACATATAGGCGATCGATGCACCGATGGTGCCGATTCGCAGCGCCACTTCGGGTGACTTATCGGCATATTTTTTTACCATCGCAATCCCGGCCACAGAGCAGAGTAGCCCTGCCGAGGCCAGTGCCAGTGGCAGGAACATCAGGCTTTCGCGAGGGCCGAGGGTGTCGACAATGTCCACAGCGAGTGTTGCTGCCATTGCGATCGTCGCGATCATCGCGCCGCAGTAGGACTCAAAGATGTCGGACCCCATGCCGGCAACGTCGCCGACATTATCGCCGACGTTATCGGCGATCACGCCGGGATTACGTGGGTCATCCTCGGGGATGCCTGCCTCGATCTTGCCGACCAGATCGGCGCCGACGTCGGCACTCTTGGTGAAGATGCCACCACCAACACGTGAGAAGAGCGCCACACTGGAAGCCCCCATGCCGAAGCCGTGGATGGTGTGTGCAGTCTCGGGGTCGCCACCGAACAAGAGATAAAGGAAGCCGAGCCCCAACAGGCCGACGGCCGCGACGGTGAGTCCCATGATTGAACCACCATAAAAGGCGACCGTCAGTGCCTCAGCGGCTCCTTTTTCATGGGCCGCGACCGTGGTGCGCACGTTGGCGTGGGTCGCGGTGTACATACCGATATAACCGGCGCATGCCGAACAGGCGGCGCCGATCAGAAATGCGAACGTCGTGCCGATACCGAGTGACATCGCCAATAATACGGCGACGACGGCGACAAAGATGCCCAGAACCATGTATTCGCGTTTGATGAAGACCATTGCGCCCTGGTGGATCTGATCGGCAATCTCTGCCACTTTGCCTTCGCCGCCGGGATACTCCTTGACCATCTGATAGATACGATAGGCCGCGTACAGCCCAAAACCACCCAGTATCGGTGGCAACAGATGAGTAATACTCATGTTTTCCCCCTACTCGTGTTTTTATCTAATTCTTATTGATGTAACGTTAGGCTCGTGACAAAACATAATAGTGGATCAGTCCGAACCTTGATTCGAGCATATTTGAAATGGTGCGTGGACGCAATGACTCAAATTCTGGGCGCATCCCTGCGCTCATTGGCGCCAAGCGGACATTGGTGGGTATTGCGGCCCCCAGTACTGCTATCATTACGGTATAATCTGTTCTTTTTTTGTATGTGGAGAGAATTGCGATGAATCTGGATAGGGTGACCACCGGCGGGGAAAACGTTCCTGATGAAATTAATGTCATCATTGAAATACCGTCTCACAGTGATCCGGTCAAATATGAAGTGGATAAAGAGACCGGCGCAATGTTTGTCGATCGCTTCATGAGTACCGCGATGTACTACCCGTGCAACTACGGCTACATCCCGCACACCCTGTCAGATGATGGTGATCCTACCGATGTGCTGGTGGTGACCCCGGTGCCACTGATCAGCGGTTCGGTGATTCAGTGTCGACCAGTCGGCGTATTGAAGATGACCGATGAAGCGGGGAGCGATGCCAAGCTGCTGGCTGTGCCACTCACCAAGTTGTGCGATCTCTATAAAGACGTTAAAGGGCCGAAGGATATGCCGCAACAGCTGCTGGCACAGATCGCCCATTTCTTTGAACATTACAAAGACCTGGAGAGCAACAAGTGGGTCAAGCTGGAGGGCTGGGGTGGTCTGAATGATGCGAAGGAAGAGATTGTCTCCAGCATCAAGCGTTTCGAAGATACCCCCGTTAAACCTTGTTTCTAAGCAGTTGAAATATTCCACTCATGTCATGATGGCATGAGTGGTGTGGATCATCGATTACAGACTGCTGGCGTCGTAAGTCTTTTCCCGTAGTGACTGGCAGGGAACGCAACGCAACGCTGCAGGTTGCTTCAGCAGTCGTTCCCACTGGATCTCTTCCCCGCAATCGGTACATTCACCGTAATGGCCGGTATTGAGGCGTTGGTAGGCCGTCTTGACTTGATTCAACGCTGCGAGGTGCTGGTTGATCAGCGCATTGTTGAGATCACGCAGCAGGTCGGCGACGGACTCTTCACCCACATCGTGTACCGAATCGGCAAGGTTGAGTGTAGTGCCACCAGCGCTATTGTGCAGCTCTTCGCGAATCTCAGCCTGTAATTGTTGTTCCAGGGCTGCAAGCTGCTCTCTCGCCTGCGTCAGTTGGGTTCCACTAAGATGGCTCATCTTGTTTTATTACTCCATTATTTATTGTTGTTTACAAGCAATCAGCATCGCAAACATCTCCAGGACAATTTAGTATGCACTTTATGAGCGCAACTGAACACCACCATCACGCTGGCCACCACACCCACCATCATGGATCTGGCAATACCCTGATATGGGCGCTGGCATTGACGGTGGGTTTCGCCATCATAGAGGTGATCGGAGGACTGCTCTCTGGTTCGCTGGCACTACTGGGTGACGCCGGTCATATGTTCTCGGATGCCACCGCGCTTGGACTTGCCGCCTTCGCTGCATGGGTGGCGAGGCAACCATCGTCGGCACGCCATTCGTATGGGCTGGTGCGAGCCGAAGTCGTCGCCGCACTGGTCAACGGTCTATTCATGCTGGTGATCGTCTTCATGATTGCCTATCACGCCGTCGAGCGCCTGTGGCAACCACAACCAGTGGCCGGTGGTACTGTGATGATCATCGCTGCAATCGGTCTGATCGTTAACGTCGTGGTGGCGATGATCCTGCATCGCGGTGAACAGACGTTGAATACCCGCGCGGCTTTTCTGCATGTGCTGGGGGATCTGCTGGGCTCGGTTGCTGCGCTTGTCTCGGGTGTGGTGATCTATTTCACTGGCTGGATGCCGATCGATCCGCTGCTGTCACTGTTGATCTGCGCATTGATTCTCAATTCCAGTGTGCGACTGCTGCGTGAAGTGCTGCATGTCATCATGGAAGGTGTGCCCCCCTATCTCGATCTTGAAGCGGTTGGCACCGCGATGGCGGAGCCCGAGGCGGTAAACTCTATCCATGATTTGCACATCTGGACGCTATCCAGTGGTCTGGTGGCGTTGTCGGCCCATGTGGTGATCCGGGATATGGGTGATTGGGATGATACGTTGGGCAAGCTTAGCGAGTTGCTCGATCAAAATTTCGATATTCAGCACATTACGTTACAGCCTGAACTGGCAGGAGAGGTGGGGGCGACGGTGAATTGTGATCACGCCTGTGACAATCGTTAATGTTGTTGGGTGAAGAATATATTTAATTGAAAGCCAGTACAGCGAAGCTGATTACCAGGAACGCCAGAAACGGTCCGATCGGCGCAAAGCGTTTCATTTTTTTCATCGCTGCGACGCCTTCCTCACCCTCTTTTCGTTTAGCTTTGATGGCGAATATTTTCATCATCACGGTATAAAAGAGGATGGCGACCACCATGGCCATTTTCATCCAGAAGGCCCAGCTGAGCGTTTTGAGATCAATGCCCGATTGCTGTAACAGGAAGTAACCGCTAGCGAGAAGCAGTAACAGGCCAAACAGTCCGACTCCAGAGATGGCAGCCCCAGCGCCTAACATCATCTTTTTAGCGGCCTCGGGCTCTTTGAGGCGACGCGCATGTAGCGCCAGTCCCAGCATGTAAAAAGAGGTGCCGGCACCCATCGCGAGGCCGAGAAAGTGAAGGATTAATATAAAGTCATACATGCGGTTATTGTGACACAACTTTTGTGAGCGGTAACAACTCCCATTATTAATCTTATCGTTTGATCGTATTTGTGTGCTCTTTGCATCCAGGCTGGTTGTTTATGGGCAAACCGACTACTATCGCGTGATTGGTTGAGCAATTTTCAGCCGTATCGAGTTTTGAAAGAGGATAGTCGCGTGGAAAAAACTGTAGCCCTGTTTGATTTGCCGTACCAGTGGATATTTCCGGTGATCTTTGTCGTGATGACAGCCATCATTGGAATCTGCTTTATGAAGTATGTGATATTGGCAGAAAATAAGGATGACGATGAGGCTGACAAGGAAGCGCAGCCGAAGGTAGAGGAAACTGCAGTGACACAAGTACGCGAGAAGGGCGAAGAGAAGGAGTCACAGTAAATAATCATTAAGTAAGAGAGAAGCCGTTTACGTGCTAATGCGTGAGACTGCCCAGTAGTTAGCCCATCTTTACCCCGCCGTTGTGTGATCGCTCATGCAGCCAATTTTGTCACTTATCAGATTGATTTTCATTCATATATCCACTTTATTTATTCCTGGTAAAATATTGGGGTCTAGTCTGTTTTTATATAGAGCAAAAATTATTCTTAGGCGTCCTATATTTTATGCGGTTAGCTATCGGGTAAGAAAACAGTTGCAATTGCGAATGAGAATAATTATCATTAATTCACCTTAGGGAAAATATGTTTATCCTGTTTTATTTTTGATGAGAGTTTGACAATGAAAATATTGAAAAAGCTGGGCGTGACTTTATTGGGTGTGTTGATGGCGATGCCAGTGGTGCAGGCGGCTGACGATGAGTTGATTATTTATTCTGGTCGTAGCGATAAATTTGTGAAGCCGGTCATTAAAGAATTTACCAAAGAGACCGGGATCAAGGTGATATTGCACAGTGCTAAATCGACCGCGCTGTTAAACAAGTTAAAGATTGAGGGTGAGCGTACTAGCGCAGACCTCTATTTGAGTAATGATGCGGGTAATCTACAGTTAGGCAGCGAGATGGGGCTTTTTCAATCGCTGCCGGCAGGTGTCACGGATGTTATAGAGCCTAAATTACGTGCATCAGACAATAGCTGGGTAGGACTTTCTGCACGCGCACGTGTGCTTGTGGCAAATACTGCTGTCGATACCAGTTTTGTGAAATCAGTATTTGATCTTGCTGATCCGCGCCTGAAAGATCGCATCGCAGTGACGCATAGTGGTAATGGTAGTTTTATTGCGGGTGTGACTGTGTACATGCTTGCTGCTGGTGAAGAGAAGACGCGTGCATGGTTGCAAGGTGTTAAGGAGAACGCGGCGGGTCAGAACTTTAATAAACATAGCAAAGTAGTGAGTGCAGTGGCCAGTGGCAAAAAGTCGGTGGGGCTGGTGAACCACTACTACATTTATCGTCATCTGGATAAGAAGCCGGATGCGCCGATTAAGATTATTGTGCCTGATCAGGGCGAAGGCGAGATGGGCGTTGCGTGGAATGTGGCGGGTGTGGCGGTCAGTAAATATACCAAGAAATCTGAAGCGGCGATTAAATTTGTTGAATATCTGGTTTCTGAAAAAGGGCAGAAGCTGTTTGCAGAAGTTAATCGCGAGTACCCGGCGCGTAAAGGGGTAGCGGCCGCGAGTGAAGTCCCGGCGTCAGATAGCATCAAGGCCTCTCAGGTGGAAATGGCGGCACTGGGTAAACAACGTAATCACACGATTGATCTGCTTGAGGCGGTGGGCATGCCCTGATGGCAAGTTAGCTGATGGTGATTAAGCGCTTTTCCATTCTTTCGGGAGTGACAGGGGTAGTCGTCTTAATGGCGGCTATCCCTTTACTCTTTGTTATCTATAGCAGTTTTCAGCTCTCCACTGAGCGATGGTTTGGCCTGTGGGATACACGCCTGCCCGACCTTTTGGCAAATACTATATGGCTTGGCGTGGTGGTTGCGGTAGGTTGTCTGGTGCTGGGGGTTTCATCGGCGTGGTTAATCGCGCGGCGCCAGTTTGCCGGGCGCACAATGGCGATCTGGCTGATGGTGTTACCACTGGCGATCCCTACCTACGTTTTTGCCTACATTTATACTTCATTATTATCTGAGGATGGCTGGCTGGCGCAGGCGTGGCTTGGCATCTTTGGTGATAGCTTCGAAATTCCCGATATTTATACCGGTTGGGGGGCCGCCTTTATCCTCTCGCTGGCCGGGTTTTCATATGTTTTTCTTCTGGCGCGGTCATCATTGAGGCAGGCCAGCCCCAGTATGGAGGAGGCTGCCAGGATGCAGGGCGCAACGCCGTTTGAGGTGTTTTGGCGTGTGCAGTTGCCTTTACTGCGGCCGGCACTGGCGGCGGCACTGGCGGTCGTCGTCTTGCATGTTCTGTCAGATTTTGGTGCGGTGAGCATGTTGCGCTTTCAGACCTTCACATTGAGTATCTACACGCAGATGGAGGGTCGACTGGATAACCAGGCAGCGGCAGGGTTGAGTCTGGTGCTGGTCATGATGAGTTTGACCTTTTTGGTGCTGGAGCGTTTCTTTCGCAGTCGCCAGCGATATTATAGTAGTAGTCGTGCACGCAGGTTTAAGCCACGCCAGGCCGGTGGCCGTGAGTTGCTGATGATCTGGGGCTGGCTTGGGATGATTGCGCTATTTTCTTTTATCTTACCGTTAGTTTGGGTGTTGCACTGGAGTTGGCAGGCGTGGAGTGCGGACGTAATTGGTACAGAGTTTTGGGGCTATACGCGTAACTCATTGGTTTTGGGGTTATTCGCTGCCAGCGTAACGATCATAGTGGGTCTTCCCGTGGCGCTTTATCATGCGCGGGTGCGTTCATGGCTTAGCGAATGTTACCTGCACCTATCGAGCATCGGTTTTGTATTGCCAGGACCGGTGGTGGCACTTGGCGTGATTACTTTTGTCATTACGCAGTTACCATTGCTCTACGGTGGCCTGATAGTATTATTGATGGCGCTGGTGGTGCGCTTTTTGCCGCTTGCGGTGCAGTCACAGGAGGCCGCGTTGCAACAGCTGACGCCATCAATTGAGCAGGCCGGGCGAGTACTGGGTGCGAGCCCACTGGAAAATCTGTGGCGAGTGACACTGCCGATGATTCGTGGTGGGATGATGACCGCCTGGGTGCTGGTCTTTATCGATGTGTTAAAGGAACTGCCGGCCACCTTGATTCTACGCCCGATCGGCTACGATACGCTGCCGGTACGCATCTGGATCGAAGCGAGTGAGGAAATGCTGGAATTAGCGGCCCCGGCGGCGTTGATGTTGATTCTCGGTACGCTCCCGGCGTTATGGATCATGATGAAGGCCGAGCGCGCACGCTAACGC
>CALZHD010000079.1 GCA_945787155.1 uncultured Gammaproteobacteria bacterium
TTAGTCTTTGTGCTCTGCCAGTTCACGTGCAGCGGCGAGTAGTGCCAGTCGTGCGATAACGCCGTAGGCATAGAAGCGATTGGCGTTGGCATCCGGCCCCATGGTTTGATCTGGGGTGGTGCACGGTTCGGCGAAGGCCAGGGGCTCGAAGTGCATGCCGGGGGCGTTGAGGTTTTCGTTGGGGCCGCGGCGGGTGTGGACGCGGTAAAAACCGCCCACTACAAAGTGGTCGATCATGTAAACCACCGGCTCGGTGACCGATGCCGCATCGCCCCAGGTCTCAAAGGTGTAGACCCCTTCCTGCACCAATACCTGGCTGACATTGGCGCCACTCTTTGATGCCGCCATCTTAGTGCGTTGTTTACGGTTGAGGCTTTGTACTTCTTCAACAGAGCTGGCGGTCATCACTCCCATGCCATAAGTGCCCGCGTCGGCTTTGATAACGACAAACGGTTCTTTATCGATCTGGTACTCATCATATTTGCGTTGAATCGATGCCAGTAGCGCACCGACGTTTTTGGCGAGGCACTCTTCTCCTTCACGTTTCATGAAGTCGATCTCGCCACATTGCAGGAACAGTGGGTCGATCAGCCACGGGTCGATCTGCATCAATGCTGAAAATTCTTTTGCAACCTGGCGGTAGTGGGTGAAGTGCTCGGATTTGAGGCGTTTAGACCAGCCCAGTTCTAGTGGTGGCACGATTTCCTGTTCGATATCTTCAAGGATCGCTGGGCGGCCACTGGAGAGGTCGTTGTTGAGCAGGATCATACAGGGTGAAAAATCGCCGATACCGACGCGGCTGCCCGAGCGCTCCAGTGGCTCAAGGGTGATGCTGTTACCCGATGGCAGGTTGATGGTCTGCGCCTCAGTGACCTCTTCCGACAGCGAGCCAAGGCGCACCTCAAAGCCAGCCTTTTGCAGAATGTCCTGTAGCGCGGCAATGCTCTCCATGTAAAAGGTGTTGCGGGTGTGGCTCTCCGGCACGATCAGGATCTGATTGGCGGTCGGACAGATGCGCTCGATTGCGGCCTGAGCAGCCTGAATGCTGAGTGGGATCAGTGTCGGATTGAGATTGTTGAAACCGGCTGGAAAGAGATTGGTGTCTACCGGTGCAAGTTTGAATCCGGCGTTACGTAGATCAACGGAGGTGTAAAAAGGCGCGCTGGTCTGCTGCCACTGACGGCGGAACCACCCCTCTATCTCGGACTGTTGATCCAGCAAGTGGCGTTCGAGCTGAAGTAGTGGGCCGCTCAGAACAGTGGTCAGGTGGGGAACTGGTGGGTGTGGTATCGCGCTCATATCGATTATTTGTCGCCTGCTCTAGTAAATATTTTGTGGTTAATGGTGCCATGATACGCCGCTTGCGCTGGCTTGGCGATGGTCTGACATCTGATCATTCACGCCTAAGATAGTGAGTAATAAGGGGATATTCATTGTTTGATGGGTGATAGTCGAGTTGTCACGAGCGTAAATCAGTCGCCAATATCAGCAAATGCTTACGTCAACTGTAAGATTTTACAGTTGTTTGTTGAGGTTGTTTAGGTGTATTTATTGTGGCTAGTGGAAGTTGCAGTGGAGTGACTCCTTTCTGGCAGGGATTGTTGGTCATGAAATATTACCCCTAATTAAAGATAGGTGCGTGATGTTGATAAATACTAAACCAGGTTCTTGCTGCGCATGAGCGGTGTGGACAGTGATCGTGACACCGGGGAGCAGCGTGCGCTTTCTTCGGAAGGAATCGATCAGCTGCTGGTTGACCTTGGCCAGATTCGAGCGTTGATTATTGAATGTCTGGCATCATCTGCTGATTGTGAAGAAGCGCTGATTGGCCAGAAAATCAGAGAAATTAGTCTGCCTTTGTGCCGCTTATCGCTTGCTCGCGTGGTTGAGGTGCTCAATAGCAGTGCTCCGTACCAGGGCCGCCAAGGAGTGATGGTATCAAATCAAAGGCTGAAGGCCTACGTTGAGGTGTTCGATGATGTGATCTGTTATATCGAGAGTATCCGCGACGGGTATCGGAGTGATGATGATTTTCTCGAAAACATTGAAGTCAAGATACTCAGTGCCAGTGGTTCCTCAGAGCACTCTGTAAGGCCGCGTCTGGAGAATTGTCCAGCGGATGTGATGAAGGAGTTTTGCGATAGTGTTCACACCACGCTACGGGAGATTCGTCTGGTGCTTGCGCAGTGGCATCAGGCGCCGGAACATAAATCACTGGCAATGGAACTGCTGCGACATTTGCATGCATTAAAGGGCGGAGTGTTGGTGTATGGGGTTGAGGGATTGGTGGATAATATTCAGTATCTTGAGTCTTATGTCGCTGCCTTTTTGAAGGATGAACTAGCAACATCAGAGGGATTGTTTGAGTTGCTCGAGCGCTATGTGAGTCGTTTGGTTGTGGTTGCTGAATTGCTGGGTAAACAGCAGGAGGACAATTTGTTGTCGTTTTCTGGCAATGGTGTTGGGCAGGTGCCGTCATCCTCAGCGCAGCCTCTACAGACTGGCAGTGGCTTGTGGCAGGATGGAGCAGCGTCGGTTGAGGCGGGTGCGGCTGGACGCCAGGCAGTACGCCAGCCCTTTTCTCAAAAGCTGCCTCGTCTACGTTTTCTGGTAGAGCGTGCCAGTGTCATGCTGGATAAGCCGGTACACTTGATAGTCTTAGGGGAAGAATTAGAGATGCCGGTTGAGGTGCTCGGAAGGCTGATCGCCCCATTGGAGTTGTTATTGTGGAATGCGATCGATCATGGCATTGAATCTCGAGCGCGCAGGGTGGCGGCTGGCAAGTCGGAAAGTGGTGAAATAGTGCTTTCTTTCGGGCTCAATGAAGAGGGTTCGATGGCTGTGATTACGGTCGCTGATGATGGCGCAGGGATTGATGAAGTGGCCGTGCGTCAAAAAGCACTAGATTCTGGTTGTGTGACTTCAGCTGAGGCAGCAGCACAGGCGACGCTTGCTGAGTTGATTTTTTATCCAGGCCTTAGTACCAACACATCGATCTCGGCCGTGTCGGGTCGGGGAATGGGGTTGGATGTAGTGAATACCGAGGTAGGCCGTCTTGGAGGAGAGGTACGGGTGACGTCAATGCCGGGGCGCGGCGTTAGTTTTACGCTCTTTGTGCCGCTCTGAATCATCGTGGTGTTACCGCAGGTCCCCCCAGTATGACTGTAACGCGGCAAGGGCAGCGACGCCGGCCGTCTCGGTGCGTAAGACTCGGGGACCGAGCTGAATTCCCTGGAATCCGCACTGTGTGGATACCTCAATCTCGTTGTCGCTGAGCCCGCCTTCGGGCCCGATCAATAGTGAAATCTCGCCTGTGGGAGGCGTTAGCTGGCGGAGTGATTGTGTTGCACGAGGTTGTAGCATCAATCGCAGGGCTTCGTTTTGTGGTTGGTTGGATGCCCTATGAGCATCGAGCCAGGCGTGCAGTGAGATGGCCGGTAGAATCTCTGGGATGTAATTACGGCCACTCTGTTCACAGGCGCTGATGATCACCCCTTGCCAGTGTTGTAGGCGTTTGGCGGCACGTTTGGCATCAAATTTGACGCCGCAGCGCTCGGTGGAGAGCGGAATGATACGGCTGACGCCCAGTTCCACCGATTTTTGCAGCGTATAATCCATTCGCTCGCCACGTGAAATTCCCTGTGCCAGCGTGATCCGTAGCGGAGATTCACACTCTCGTGGATTGAAGGCCTCAATGTGAGTGCGCACCATTTTTCGTTCGATGGCAGTGAGGGTGGCGTTGTATTCTCCACCCTCGCCGTTAAACAGGGTGATCTCATCCCCTTCCTTGAGGCGCAAAACACGCCCGATATGGTTGGCAGCACTCCCTTCAATCGAGATTTCAGAGTTGGGAGTAAGTGCGAGAGGTATATAAATACGGGGCATGTGTTGATAGTGGATATTATGGTTATAATGAACAGATATGAGATAAGTGTAACACTTCATTAGTGGTATCGGATTGTACCAGTAGCTATTGTCCTTATGAAAACGGGGTTGTAGTGAACAATAAAAACGCTAAACTCATGCTCCGTGATGATGTATCCGGGGATGATATGTCCGGGGATGACATGTCCAAACGTGTCTGCCCTGAAGTGTTGTTTCAGACGAATTTATTAAGTTTTGTTTAAGGAGATCTAAAATGAGTGTATTGGTAACTAAAGAGGCCCCTGATTTTACCGCAACGGCGGCAATGCCGGATGGTAGCTTTAAAGAGGATTTCAAGCTCTCTGATTCACGCGGTAAGTACGTTGTGCTGTTTTTCTATCCGCTTGATTTTACCTTTGTCTGTCCATCTGAGCTGATCGCGTTTGATCACAGAATTGCAGAATTTGAAAAGCGCAATGTGCAGGTGATTGGTTGTTCGGTTGATTCACACTTTACCCACCATGCGTGGAAAAATACGGCCATTGATCAGGGCGGCATCGGTAACGTGCAATATCCACTGGTCGCCGATTTGACCAAGAGCATCGCACGTGATTATGACGTACTGCTCGATGAGGCTGTGACCCTACGTGGTTCTTTCCTGATTGATAAAGAAGGTGTTGTGCGCCATCAGGTGGTGAATGACCTGCCTTTGGGGCGCAACATTGATGAGATGCTGCGCACTATCGATGCGCTGCAGTTTACCGAAGAGCATGGAGAGGTCTGTCCTGCTGGTTGGAAAGAGGGTGACAAGGGCATGTCTCCAACCGCTGAAGGCGTCGCTTCGTATCTTGCTAGTGAGGGCAATAAGCTGTAACAAACAGCGCTATTGTTTTTGCATCTTAAAAAGGCGGCCTTTTGGCCGCTTTTTTTGCACCTGCTAACCCACCTTTTCCGCTTCCTTCTTTTTATTGGGCATGGCGTTGACAGTGCTGAAATCGATATCATTGAGGATGGCGTCGATATCGTCCGCGTTAATCTCTTCGTCAGCATCTGATTTTTCTGTTACGGTGCCTGGCTCATTCTGATTTTCATCAGAAGAGGTAGCAAGAATCGCATTGATGTCATCTATATCAAGATCTTCTTCAGTGTTAGTCACTTCGCTGGTAGCGGGGGGCTTTGGGTCATCGTTAGCGCTGGCTGCCAGGATTGCATCGATATCATCATCAGCAAGGTTTTCTGTATTGTTTACTGTTAAAGGTTCAGGGGCTGGAGAGATATCTTCCATTTTAGGTGGCTCTGGTAATTTTTCATCTAGGCCAAGACCGAGGTCAATATTGAGCTCGGTATCATCCATGGTGCGATCAATCACGCTTTCAATTGTGTCATTACCATCGGCTTCATCAATGCTAAGGAATGGATTGTTGTCTCCCTCTGGTTGCTCAGGCACTGAATTCTCTTCCGTACTATTGCTTTCTTCTTTTGAGGCTATTTCTGTGATGGAATCGTCAGTGGCTAACGCCTCGTTATCGGAGGCTAATGGCTCTTCCACTTTTGTGGTGTTTTCAATTTCGGGTGTGGATTCTTCTTCAGTGGCTGTTTTCTGGCTACTATCATGCGTCCGTAGTTGTTGCTGTTGTGCAATCTTTTCTTCAGCGGCATCACGTCCACCACTGAATGCAGAGACAAACTCGGCTACTGTTTCACGCATTTCCTGTTTGGCAGACTTTAGTTCTATTTCGAGGCGCTCATTAACTTTTTCTGTAGCGTCGAGTTCCTGTTGCAGGCGGGTGTGCTCGTTTTTCAGAGTGACTATTTCCTCGTTAGGCTCATCACTAGTAGGAGTAGAACTGTTTTCCGTATTCTTGCTGCCGAGCTTTGCATAGGACTCTGCCAGTGCTGTTATCTTTTGGTTGATATCTTCGAGCGCATCACTGTCTCTGTTTGCGTAAATAGTCATCGTAGTGATGTAAAAATCGATTTCCTTATTGTGGATCTCTTTTGCAGTCTCTGTTAGGGCGTCACCTTCCAGGCCTTGCGTTTCCTGGAGTTTTATCGATAACACATTGAGGCGTTCTTCTTCGCCGGCCTTTAATTTTTCGGTGAGTAGTGTGAGTGCTGCTTTATCTTTACGTTGATCGCGTAATTTGAAGAAGATGAGCGTGCCGCAAATCACCAGTAATATCAGGCTGATTTCGGCGAATATGATTGATAGTGATGCGTATAGGCTATTCATGAGCTAGAGCTTCCCATGGTTTTTGCTGGGCTGATGTTGATCGGTCTTTCCATTTTCTGTATCCAAAGTAAGCGCCACACCCCAGTAGTGCATTGAACATAACGATTGGGATTGTAACGGCAATCGAGCTGATATTTGATTGATTGGGTGAAGCATTATTTTTTGTTTCAGCGGGTGGCGCTGCCTCTACCGGTTCTTCAGTCTCTTCCGGTTCAACGAGTTCAATCAGTTCCGCAGTGGGGAGGGCTTCATGAACCTGTTTGGTAATGCTGCCAAAGGGAATAGGGCCAACGTTGCTTTTAACCGGCTTGCCATTAGGGCGTGTCCCTTCGATACTGATGGAGACGGCGTGCTGGTGATCAGGCGCGAAAATATCAAGCGGCAGTTTCCACTCGTTGTGACTGCTGCGTGGGATTTCGAGCTGCTGAATTTCGCCGTTGTCGTTGGAGACAGTTGCGTGTAGTGTCATCGAATCTGGATTGATCATGTCTGCGCGTGGGATGATAAACAGGGTTTCGATCTCTGCATCAAGAATCATTTCTGGTTTTATGGATGTGATGACCGGAGATGTATGAACATTGACTAGATGTCTTTTTTCGCGTTTGAAGGTGGTGCCGTCGACATAGGTGACCAGCTCATGTTTGCCTTCGCTTAATATCCAGCTAAGATTGATACTATAGGTGCCATCATCCGATTTTCCGTCAGGTGAATTTCCATCGTCACGTAATTTATATACGTTTTGACTGTTATTCAGCGTCTGTTGTAGGGTAATGTCGACAAAACGGTGGAAGGCTGGTTTGGTGATTGCCTCTCCTTCGCTGGTTAATGACGCGAAGTAAGTGTGCGGGTCATCAAGGTATATGTTGTCTGGAAACGAAGTGGTGACCATTTTGAGATCTGTGACTACCATGACGCGATTGTCAGGGTCGATATCGGCATTAATATGCCAGGTGCCCGCGTTCGGGTTGCTGATAGTGATTAAGTCGTAGCGCGATTTATGATGCCAGTTGACATTTTCTGGTGCGTTGTCGCGTCCAAAGCCGCTACCTTCTGGGGGCGTTATCAGTGGGGGTTGTGTATTGCGCCTGTTGAAGATGAGAAATGTCATCTCCTTGATACTGCTATCTACCATTACCTGATTGTCGACTAAAGGTATTGTGTCTGGCTGGGTGGTCTTTTCAAACATCCGAAAAAAGATACGTTCAAGATTTTCAGCATCTTTGGCTTTTTCATACCAGCCATTGGATGTCGCAGAGAGTTGTTGCAATAGTAGTTCGTCGGCTTCACCTGATAGTGCAATGGTGTGGATGGTAGCGCCAGCCTGGGTGAGTCGAGGAATGATCTCGCTGAGTATTTTTTCTCTTGATAAGCTATTTTTTGCTGGCTCCTTATCGATATCGACCAGTCCATCGGTTAGCAGAATGATGGTACGTTCAAATGTTTCATCATTTTTTTTCCAGTCCCACGTTGATTTTTCAAGCGTCTCTTCGATGTTGGTGAAGAGTCCTCTGGAATGAATTTCTTCCGCAGCTTCTGTCGCTTGTCGTTTCCACTGGTCATCGACTTTGGCTAGTGGTACTAGCATGTTGACCTGGCGTCCAAAGGTCCACACGCCTGCTTGAGCGTTGTGTGGTAAAAGGTTGGCGAGTAATTGCAGTGCGGGTATGCGTAGGTTGCTCGGGTCGTTCCATTTCATACTGCCTGAGACATCAATTAAAATTCTGATGTCATGCGTTGTTTTAGGCTGTTTCGCGTCGGCATGTAGGCTAAAGCCAAAACCGCAAAGCAGGTAGGCTGAAATCACCGCAAATTTAAATCCATTTTTGTTCAATGCGCACCCAAAAGATAAACAATTCTTATATAGATACTATCGGTGTAACTATTTGATTCTTTAAGTTGTATTTTGATGGGATTTTTTGAAGGGGTATGCATGTGGGAGTGATAGCGAGTGCATGCAATGTGAATTGTGCTTGTGTCTAAGCTTGACAGGTTGTGCTATTTAATGCTTTGCATGATGTATGTGATATTTTCTGATGAAGTATTCCGACTGATCGAAAATTCCATATTCTTTAAAAGGTCAATATTTCTATAACACTATAATTAACAAGTGAATTATCTTGAAAATAATGCTTGCACATTTGTTGAGTGTTTTGCTATGTTTCTTTTCGAGGGGGGATGCGGACGTTTCGCATTCCTGGCATAACTTACAGCGTTTGATATTTTAGGAGATGTGAATAATGTCTGATGTAAATATTTGTAAACAGGATGGTATTTTTGTTTTAGCGATTACAGCGATCATTACTGTTTTAGGTTTAATTGGTGCAAACATCTAAAATTTTGGTTTTGAATAGAGTCTGGCTTCTCTGGCTCTATAGCGGAAATTTCGCTTTTAAGAAATAACATGACAATCTGCTTACCTCGCTCGTGAAGATGAGGTTAAGCGCTACTCAGCGGTGGTTAAAGCTGATTCCCAGGTAAGTGGCTATATGCCCAGTTGGGAGTTGGTACCACCGCTTTTTTATTTGTGTTGATTCTGTCCTGTCTTTCTATTATCTATCCTTTTAGTTACCTCTATAGTCTTTATTGTCGAGCGTAGTTTGTGGTGAGCGCATGTTGTGGGATTGTTCGCTATGCTCCGCCCCTTCCCCCGCATTTTTTAATTTTCGCCAGGTTTGGGTGAGACACTTCATAGTTGGTAATGATGTGCATTCCCAGTAGCCGCCACGGTGTGAATGTCATTTGTGTCGCGTTCGATTGAAGTTATCGGAGAAAGGGATTGCGTATCAGTGGGTTGATGTTGAAGGGGCGTGGGCGATGGTTCTTGCGTTTAATGGCGAGGCTTACCGCGTTGTAGATTCAGCGGACATTTTTCTCTTGACTTTAAGTTTCTTTTTATGTATTTTGTAAATACCTCTTAAAGTAAGGGGGTATTATCCCACCATTTAACTAGGTTAATCCAGTTATTTTACTTGGTCGATAAATACTAAATTCACTGTCGAATGAGGAGGTCTTTTATGTCAAGTACAACAAACATTAACAAAACTGATCCATTGATTGTTATTGGAGTAGCCGTGATTGTCTTTGGCCTGATGGCGCTTGGTATGGCAATAGGTTAACAAATGACGCGTAGATTTATTTGCTGTAACAAATAGACCGCAAAAAAGGCCTGTACGGAGCGATTCGTGCGGGCTTTTTTTTATCTGCATTTTTCTATGTATCCTTCCTGAAAAGTGCGAAGGATTGTATCCTGGTGTGAGCGAGACGGTGGTGATTCGGTTACACTTGCGCGATGCAAACTCGGCTCGAACTACTTAAAACCCTGGCGGATGGAAATTTCTACTCTGGCGACGAATTGGGCGCGATGTTGGGTGTGGGGCGAAGTGCTATTTGGCGTCACGTACAAACACTGCGTAACTATGGGCTGGATATTTATGCGGTGACTGGGCGTGGATATCGACTCAGAGAGCCGATTGAACTGCTCAGTGAATCACGAATTGATGAGGCGCTGTCTGATTCTGCGCGCGCGCTGGTTGCTGATATTGAGGTGCACCACGAGCTTGATTCGACCAATAGCCATTTGATGCGTCCAGAATCGTTGGCATTGCCGAGTGGTTCTATCTGTTTTGCTGAATATCAGTCTGCGGGGCGTGGCAGGCAGGGTCGTCGTTGGGTTTCATCTTATGGTTCAAATCTCTGTTTCTCGATAGTATGGCGTTTTGACTGTGGTCCAGATGCGCTTTCTGGGTTGTCGCTTGCGGTGGCGGTAGGGATTGCGCAAGGATTGGTATCGTTGGGGCTGCAGCAGCCGGGGCTTAAATGGCCCAATGATCTCTATGTCGATGGCCGTAAACTGGCGGGAATTCTGCTGGAGATGAGTGGCGAGTCATCGGGTGCAAGCCGGGTGGTTATTGGCGTCGGTGTGAATCTTGGCATGCCATCAGACGTTGGCGAGTCGATCGATCAGCCGTGGGTGGGGCTTGCTGAGCTGTTGTCTGAGCCTGTTTCCCGCAACCGTGCGGCGGGTGCCTTAATCGGCGCAGTTATCGATGCGCTGGCCCGATTCGAGCAGCAGGGCCTGCCGCCATTTTTGCCGTTATGGCAACAGTGGGATGTGACATTAGATAAGCGCGTGACGTTGCAGCAGCCGCAGGGCTCGGTTGAAGGTTGGGCGAGGGGGGTTGATGCGTCGGGTGCGCTACTGATTGAGTGCGAGGGGCAGACCTGCCGTTACATGTCGGGTGACGTATCGTTGCTGCGCACAGTGCCATCATCGGTGTGATGGGTATCGTTTCAGGAACGGACTATGATTTTATTGCTGGATATTGGGAATACACGCATTAAATGGGGCTTCCTTAGAGAAGGACAGCTTCAAGCGGGCGGCGCATTGCTGCGTGGCGAAGGGGATGTTGCAGCGGTGATTGCAGCGGTGCAGCTGGAGCAGTCGTCCCCAGCACGCGTTGTTATCTCGAATGTAGCTGCGACGGAATATAACGATCTGCTCTGTCATCAGGTGGCTGCTAGCTGGGGATGTGAGGTTGAGCGGGTGGCGGCACAGGCGGCTGCGTTTGGTGTGATCAATGGTTATGATGAGCCGCAGCAGCTGGGTGTGGATCGCTGGTTGGCGCTTGTTGCGGCCCGCAATATGGTGGGTGGGGCGCTCTGCGTGATTGATTGCGGCACCGCATTGACTGTTGATTTGGTTAATAGCAGTGGTGCTCATCTTGGTGGCATGATTGTGCCGGGCATGGCGTTGATGCAGGCGGCGCTGATTGATAATACAGAGGGATTGAGAGTGGCGAGTGAGTGGCAGGCAAAGGATGAGCTTCTATTTTTGGCGCGCAATACCACCGATGCAATTTTGGGTGGCGCGCATTATGCGTTGATTGCGTTGATCGACCGTGTGGCTAGCGATGCGCAAGTCGCGCTTGGAGAGGCTGCCGAGGTGGTGTTGAGCGGTGGTGATGCGGCCGTGCTTAGAAAGCATTTGCAATGTGAGACCCTGTTTGAGCCGGATCTGGTGTTGAAAGGGCTGGCGGTGGTTGCGGGAGCAGATCAGCGATGAGGGCATTTGTGCTGATGGTATTGGTGCTAAACCTGATATTTTTTGCGTGGCAATATCTGGGTGGATCAGCTCAGCAGGGGGAAGATGAGAAGGTGGTAGTGCCCACTGCCGCAGAGTGGGTGGTACCATCGCTGGCGCTGGTCAGTGAAGTGCCATCGATTGTGATAGAGGTAAAAGAGGCGCCGTCAACGGTTCAGTCCGATGTTGTTGCTGTAGTCGAGCAAGCGGTAGTTGATTCACATCAGGTCGAGCAATCTGATTCGAGCCCTGAGGTTGAGCGCGTCGCTGAAGCTGACAGGGCGGCTAAGGTTGCTGCACCGCCCCAGCCGGTGGCTCTCTGTTATAAAGTGGGTCCATTTGAAAAGCGTACAAAGCCGTTAGAAATGGTTGAGATGGCGGAGCGTAACGGCTTTGATACTGCGATCACGGCTCGCCAGGTGGAACGCTTCTTTGGTGAATGGATCTATTTGGCAGACTATGACACGCTGCGGGCGGCGCGAGCGGATGTTGCTGTGTTAAAGCGCGAGGGGATCAAAGATATCGCCATTGCGCGGCTAGACGATGGTCGACTGGTGATCTCGTTGGGGATTTTTGGCCAACAGGCAACGCTTGAGGAGCGCTTGAGAGAGGTTGAAGCGTTGGGCTATGTGAATCATCAGCGGCGCAAGCGCTACCGTAAAGCGGAGGAGTTTTGGTTGGTGTTATCAGGGTTCGAGGGAGCGCAGCAGCAATCAATGGTCGATGAGTTGAATGCGGTGCTGGACGAGCGTTTCCCTGCGGTGGAGGTGAAAAAGGTTGATTGCGGCTGATAATGCACAAAGAGGGCTGATATTTTACTTTATTTATTGTTATAATTTGCCGCGATGTAATGTAGCGCTGGCGTAGCTCAGTTGGTAGAGCAGCTGATTTGTAATCAGCAGGTCGTAGGTTCGACTCCTATCGCCAGCTCCATTCCAAAATGGTCCACTGCGGTGTTGGAAATCTTGATAATAGCTCGCTACGGCGTGCCCCTTGGGTATTACCTGCGATTTCCGCCTTGCATTGGACAATTTTGAATCTCATATTATTCCGCCCAGAATTAATCAGAGGTTCCTTAAATCAATAAGTAAAAAAATTCCTACCCTACCCGTTAAAATCCTCGTATCGATAGTGCGGCGCTATCCCTGGGTACCACGAATCTTAAAGGCCTGGCTAATTCAGCGAGGACTTTATTTGTTTGTCCTGAAATCACGATAGCAGCAGCGCAGATATTTTTCTTCGGCCGACACCCAGCCTTTCTGGTTCTCATGAAATTAGATTGCTTTCTATCAAAAGGTATATCTCACCTACAACCAGTAAACGGCTGATTAATACTATAGGTGATATTTCAGTTGTAGTTAGCGGTAGGTGGCTACCGCTCAAAGGAGCCGTTAGCTTGTTTTGATGTGGGGTGTACAAACCAGTATTTTCCCTGGCTCAAACAAAGTAAAAAATGCAATGGAGCGAGTGTTAACGCAAGCATTTGATGTTGAACTTAATCAAACCAGGCTAGCTGAGGCAGCAGAAAAAGTAGAGATTATACTTGGTATAAAATACTACCCATGTTTAATTAAAATATAAGGGTCTACGCGGAAACGTGTGGGTTGATATTGGCGTTTCTGGGTAGTGGCGGAAGAAATGCCGCAACGATTTTCAGTTTGAGATATTCCTCATCACGAT
>CALZHD010000080.1 GCA_945787155.1 uncultured Gammaproteobacteria bacterium
AATTGGCGGCCAGAGTGAATACTTCTCTGTTGTCGCAAATGGCTATGTCGATGTGCCGTCGATTCAATTCGATCTGGTCGAGCCAGTGCCTGACTCAATCATTTACACAAATACTTGGACGTCCAATATGAGGTAAAGGGTTTTACCGTTACCGCACATAATTTAACATAATATATATTATGCGAAGTTAAGTGTGAAGCTATGACGGTAAAGGTGTCTTAAATAGGCGCTGAAAATTTGCACTTGTCACTGCGGCAATCTGCTCAAACGGCACTCCCCGCAGTTCTGCAATGTGCTCCGCAACATGGCGTACCATCGCAGGATGATTCGGTTTACCGCGTTTAGGCACGGGCGTCAGATACGGCGCGTCGGTCTCGATCAGCATCCGATCTTCAGGCACCATCTTCGCGACCTCACGCAGATCATCGGCATTACGGAATGTGACGATGCCTGAAAACGAGATGTAAAAACCCAGCTCAAGGCACTGCTGTGCCATTTCTAATGAACCGGTAAAACAGTGCATCACGCCGCCAATTTGATCAGCACCTTCTTCGCGCATGATTGCCAGCGTATCCGCCTCGGCATCACGGGTGTGGATAATCAATGGCTTTTTTGTCTCACGTGACGCTCGGATATGAACTCTGAATCGTTCGCGCTGCCACTCAAGATCACCTTCATTATAGAAATAATCGAGCCCGGTCTCGCCAATGGCGATGATCTTTGGATCGTCTGCCAGCTTTATTAGCTGCTCAAGGGTTGGTTCTTCACCATCATCGCTCGGATGAACGCCTACAGATGAAAAAATATTCTCATAACAATGAGATATCCTGAGTACTTCAGGGAAGTTTTCAAGATTAATCGAGACGCATAACATCTGATCAACGCCGTTTTCCTGTGCCTGAGCGAGCACGCCGTCTAGATCGGTGCCAATTTTATCAAGTGCGAGCCGATCCAGATGACAATGGGAGTCAATCAAAGACATGGTGGGGATTTCCTGCGTTGATGGTAATTTGAAAAGTGCTAATTAGAGCAGGATTATAGCGTGCTGGCGGTAAATATTATATTGACCATTGGAATGCGCCGGCCAGGAAAATTGTGGCGAAGTTACATGGTATGGGTCATGCGATCCGATTTGAGCGCACCGGCGAGATAGGTTTCGATCTTGTTACGTACTGCTTCACCATCTTTGTCGGTAAATTGCACTCCGATTCCGGCGATGCGATTGCCCTGCGCGCCTATCGGATTGATCCACGCGACACGTCCCACCACCGGCATTTTTTCGGTCTCGTCCATCAACGTCAGCAACATAAAGACTTCATCGCCAAGTTTGTAGGGCTTATTGGAGGGGATGAAGATGCCCCCGCCTTGCAGAAACGGCATATAGGCGGCGTATAGCGACCCCTTATCTTTGATCGCCAGAGATAAAATTCCTTGTCTCGATTTCTTCTCTTCAGCCATTATCGTGGTGGTCCGTTCCTGTTCCTAAGTAATACTTTATTTGTAATGTGGTTCAGCGCCGTGGTGTCCAGCCAATCAGCACCCCCTCCAGTAACAGTTCCGCGTTGAGGGACTGATTATCCGCCAGTCTGAGTGCCTCACTCACCTGATCGAGCCGTTTATAGAGCTGCGAAAGCTCAATATTGGCCGCTATCTTACTGAGTCTTGGTGCAACATCGGCATTGGCGATGTAAGGGGGTTGTACGGCCACCTTCATGCGCACCATATCGACCAGCCATCCATATACCCAATATAACGATTCTTTTTTTCCTAACTTTAGCCATTTCTTAGTAATTTCAACCGGATCACAGCGCCCTGCCGCGACTTTTTCGAGATCCTCGAGCATTTCGCTACGCTGAGTGATGACATCTTTATTGGCCATTTCAAGCGCGCGCAGTGGCGCACCCTCGGCGAGTGCAAGCAGTGTTTTTGCTATCTGACGATCGAGATCCGGCTGCTGTGCTTTTAACCAGCTCAGGGCGCTTTCCTGAGCAGGCTTTTCAAAATTAATGACCTGACAGCGGCTGCGGATCGTTGCCGGCAGTGCCGCCGGCCGCTCACTGAGCAGCAGTAGCAACGTATTGGCCGGTGGTTCTTCAAGTGTCTTCAGCAAGCTGTTGGCTGCGTTTATATTCATCAGGTCGGCGGGTGTGATCAGCACAACTTGATAACCGCTGTACAGCGCGGTGAGCGACAGATAGTGTGACAGCTCGCGAATCTGGTCGACACCGATGACGTGCTTGTCTTCTGGCGGCGTTACGATGCGGAGATCAGGATGCGTGCCCGCTGCAATTAAGCGACACCCTTTGCACTCGCCGCATGGTTCTGGCAGTTTTTCGTTGCACAGCAGTAGCTCGGCAAGCTGTTGTGCAAAACGCTGCTTGCCAATACCACGATGACCTGTGAGCAGCAATGCATGCGGCAGGTTCTTCTGCTCGATGCGCGCCAGCAGCTTCTGCCATTGCCCCTGCTGCCACGGTAACGGTGCACTCACGCAACGGCCTCCTTGATGATCGTCTGTAGTACACCATCCAGTTGCTGCTGTACTTTATCGAGCGGACGTGAGGCATCGATGATTCGATAACGTTCAGGGGCGCTTTCTGCTTGCGCAAGGTAGGCGCTACGCACCTGTTCAAAAAATGTCTGCTGCTCTTTTTCAAAGCGATCAGCGCTGCCACGTTCACCAGCACGTGCGAGCCCGATCTCCACCGGCAGATCAAGCAGCATAGTGTAATCTGGGCGTAGCGCACCCTGTACCCACTGTTCCAGAGTGGCGATGCGCTCAAATGAGACCCCGCGCCCACCGCCCTGATAGGCGTATGTTGCATCGGTAAAACGATCGCACAACACCCACTGGCCATTGGTGAGCGCAGGCTGAATCACTTGTTCAATATGTTGTGCGCGAGCAGCAAACATTAACAGCAGTTCGGCGTCCACACTCATGCCGCTGTGGCGATGGTCGAGCAAAAGCTCGCGCACCTCTTCGCCGAGTGTCGTGCCGCCGGGCTCTCGTGTGGCGACGACATCGATGCCAGCCTGTCGTAGTTTGTCCTCGATAAAGGCGATGTTGCTGCTCTTACCCACCCCTTCGGTTCCCTCGACGGTGATAAAGCGGCCACGCCCTGCTCTGCTACTCATGACCTTCATCACCTCTTTTTTAACTGATACTTTCTGACCGCCGCATTATGCTCTTCATTGGTGGCAGAAAATTTATGGGTGCCGTCGCCACGGGAGACAAAGTAAAGCGTATTGCCGGGTGCCGGATGGAGTGCCGCATAGATCGCATCGCCTCCAGGCAGTGCGATCGGTGTGGGTGGCAGTCCTTTTATTTTATAGGTGTTGTAGGCGTTCTCGGCCCTCAGGTCGCGGCGGCGGATGTTGCCATCAAAGGTCTCTCCAAGCCCATAGATCACTGTAGGATCGGTCTGTAGGCGCATGCCTTTGTTGAGTCTGCGGACAAAGACCCCTGCGATCTGTTCGCGCTCTTCAGGGGCTGCGGTCTCTTTTTCAATGATAGATGCCATAATCAACGCTTCATAGCTATTTTTATACGGTAACTTCGGCGCGCGATTTTCCCACTCAGCATCGAGCCTTTGCTGCATCTGCTTAAAAGCACGTTGCAGAAATTCAACATCGCTAGTCTTGCTGGCAAAGTGATAGGTGTCCGGATAGAACATTCCCTCCGGATGAATGCCAGATTGCCGCAGACGAGTCATGATCGCTTTGTTATCGAGTAGCTTGCCTTCTCTGTCGAGTAGTGTCTTTTTGATCTTGTCATGTTGATGTAACGCCTTGAGCATCTGACGAAAGGTCCATCCTTCTGGAATCGTCAATGTATAATCAATCACCTTACCGGAGACAAAAAGTGCCAGCAGCTGTGGCGGTGTCATCTGTGGCGAAATCTCATATTCGCCCGCTTTTATTTTATCGGCGTTACCTTCCCATTTTGCAAACCACACCCAGTAGCGTGGACGCTCCATCAATCCCTGCTGTTGTAGCGCTTTGGCAACACTCATCAGGTTAGCCCCCGGCTTAATGGTGTAGTTGACCGGTGCTGATAAAGTGTTTGAGAGTGCTGCCTTATTAAAGGCCTGGAATTCAAGCATAAACCAACCACCGACAAAACTGACGAACAGCAGGGTAAAGCCGATGATTTTTCCAAGTGCATTGTTCATTATGGGTGTACGTTAGTTTGAAATAGCGATTAAACGCTGTTCACAGAGTAATTTAATAAGATCTTGCGTGATCTTTCCTTGACTGTAGTTTATATCATCAAGTCGCTGTACCGGCCATAGTCCGATGAGGCTATTGGTGACAAAGCATGCTGAGGCGGCCCTGAGCCGATTGATATCGATTCTTTCAATCAGGATTGGAATGCTAAGCTGTTGTGCCAGCGCCAATACAGTTGCCCGCATGATACCTTTAATACCGCATTGTGATAGGTCCGCAGTTACCAACGTGTCATCTTCAACGATAAACAAATTACTCATGGTACCTTCGATCACATTATTTTGTTGATCGAGCATCAGCCCTTCCTGAATCTCGCTATTTTGCCATTCGTTGCGGGCCAGCACCTGCTCCAGGCGATTGAGGTGTTTGATACCAGTGAGCGCTGGGTTGCTGCCGAGGCGTGTATTGCAAATCGTCAATACAATGCCCTGCTTATAGTATGCAATGGGATAATCTGGCCATGGGTGAATACTGAGTATGCGTGTCGGTTTGATTTCTGCTGGAAAGCGATAACCACGTCCGCCACTACCGCGTGTGATGATGATCTTGAGTACGGCTTGGGGGTTATCCATACAGAGTTGCTGTGCTTCCTGCCGTAACAGTTCGCAATCCGGTGATGGTAGTTGTAACGCCTCGCATCCCCCGCTGAGACGTGCCATGTGCGCTCGCCACTGACGTGGCTTGCCATCGATAACGGCAATCGTCTCAAACAGACCATCCCCATAGTGCAGGCCGCGATCGCTGGCGGACAGCATGCCTATTACCTCACCGTTAATCAGCATCATCAACACCAAGTGCCCGCAGCAGACCACGCGCCTTTATACGTGTCTCTGCCAGCTCTGCCTCTGCATTGGAGTCAGCCACAATGCCCGCGCCAGCGCGCAGGCTGAGTGTCCTGCCTTCGCTAACAATTGTGCGAATCAGTATATTGAGATCCATGCTGCCATCACGGTTTAGATACCCCATCGCGCCAGTATAGGGGCCACGGGTGGTCTGCTCCAGTTCAGCGATAATCTCCATACAGCGCACCTTGGGGCAACCGGTGATGGTGCCGCCGGGAAAGAGCGCGCGGATGATATCACCCGGCGTAATCCCTTTGCGTTTAGTGCCACACACATTGGAGACAATGTGGTGTACATGCGTATAGGACTCTAGCACCATAAATTCATCGACGTCGATGGTACCCGGTTCGCAAATACGTCCCAGGTCGTTACGTTCAAGATCGATCAACATAATATGTTCGGCGCGCTCTTTGGGATGTTGCAGCAGCGCATCCGATAGCGCCTGATCATCTGCATACTCATCAGCACGTGGGCGAGTACCGGCAATGGGTCTTGTTGAGATGTGATCATCCTTCACAGAAACCAGTCGTTCCGGTGATGAGCTGATGACGGCGCTATCCTGATAACAGGCAAGCCCGGCAAATGGTGCCGGATTGCGTGCGCAGAGTCTGCGATAGATATCGGCAACGCTAATACCATCGACTATTTCTCCATCCCATACGCGTGACAGGTTGACCTGGAATACGTCGCCATCAACGATGTATTGTTTGATCTTGTCAACGGCACTTAGATAGCGTGCCGGATCCTCTTCCTGTAACGCTGTCACAAAGGTCGTATCAGTGGCATGCTGGTGAACAACCGATGACGACAGCGCTTTGATATCTTGTTGCATGACATCAAACAACGCTACATGAGCGGCTTCGGTGATCAGCCAGTTTTTCTGCTGTTGATGGTCATGAATAATGGCCGTGGGGATCCGTGTTGCATAGGCGATCGGCAGATGTTTTGCAAAGCCCTGTTTTGGCAATATCAGATTGGGCTCGACCTGTGCGGCTAGTTCATAACCGAGGTAGAGAAACCAGCCTCCACTAAAGGGTAAATCATGCGGGAGTTCGCTCGGGAGTTCACTGTGACATGCCTCAAGCTGCCACCAGCTATCGAGCTGTTTCAGGAAGTCGTTGTCTGCAACCACCTCATCATGGCCATGACATAAGGAGCCATCGAGCTGAAGGGCAAGGGTCTCACCAGGGTGGGCAAAGAGGATATCGAAGCGCGCCTGTGCGGTCCCTGCTGCGACGCTCTGCAGCAGGTAAGGGTAGCGTTCGGGATGTGCCTCGTGCAGCGCCAGTAGGTCTAACGCCGCAGTGTATTCTCTGAACTCAACGGCGTGGCTGTTATTTATATCGCGATTTTTTTCATTCACCATAGCGTTAGTTCAATATGGTGAGCTGCAGTGCAGCCAGACATTGCGCTAAACTTTTTTGAAGATTAGCGTGCTGTTGGTGCCACCAAAACCGAAGGAGTTGGACATTGCGATATCAATCTTCATATCGCGTGCAATCTTCGGTACGAAATCGAGATCACAATCAGGATCAGGCGTATCGAGGTTGATGGTCGGTGGTGCGACTTGATCACGAATAGCGAGCGCGGAGAAGATCGCCTCGATACCACCCGCAGCACCTAACAGATGGCCCGTCATCGACTTGGTTGAGCTCACCGCCAGCTTGTTGGCGTGATCACCAAACGCACTCTTAACCGCATTGGTCTCAGCCTTGTCGCCCGCCGGCGTCGATGTGCCGTGTGCGTTGATGTAATCGACCTCTTCGGGATTGATACCTGCATTGCGCATCGCATTTTGCATGCAGCGCATCGCCCCTTCTCCTCCTTCTGAAGGTGAGGTCATGTGGTAAGCATCACCACTCATGCCGTAACCGACCACTTCAGCATAGATCTTTGCACCACGTTTTTTGGCATGTTCATATTCTTCAAGTGTGACTACGCCAGCACCGTCACTCAACACAAAACCATCACGATTTAAGTCCCAGGGGCGGCTCGCCCCTTCCGGGTCGTCATTATTGGTAGAAAGTGCGCGTGCTGCACAGAAGCCACCAAGTCCTGTTGGCGAAGTCGCCATCTCGGCACCACCGGCAACCATCACATCGGCGTCACCATACTCGATGATACGTGCCGCGTCACCAATGCTGTGGGTACCCGTTGAACAGGCTGTGACGATCGCAATGTTGGGCCCTTTCAGGCCATGCATGATCGAGAGATTGCCGGAGATCATATTAATGATATTACTTGGCACAAAGAACGGAGAAATTCGACGAGGCCCACTCTTTTGAAAGGTTTCATATCCCTTCTCAATCCCGGATACGCCACCAATACCAGAGCCGATGGAAACACCGATGCGATGGGCATTCTCGTCAGTGACTTCCAGGCCGGAGTCAATAAATGCCTGATGGCCTGCGGCCATGCCGTAATGCATAAACGGGTCCATCTTTTTAGCCTCTTTGGCTGTCATGTATTCGGTGATATCAAAGTCCCATACAGAACCACCAAATCTGGTAGTGAAGCGCTCAACATCAAAATGGACAAGAGGACGAATACCGCTTTTACCCGCGAGGATATTTGCCCACGAGTCTGCAACATTCAAACCGACTGGGCAGACCATTCCCAATCCTGTGATTACGACACGACGTTTCTCAGCCACCCTGGTTATTCTCCAAACAAAAATACGATATTACTTGGGGTTGGAGGCGGAAGCCTCCCAAATCCCTAAAAATACAAAAGGCCGATTTCACCATAAATGGTGAAATCGGCCCCGAGCATACGAATCGATCAGCTATTGTTAGCGTTGATGTAATCGACCGCCTGCTTAACAGTGGTGATCTTCTCTGCTTCGTCATCAGGAATTTCACACTCGAATTCTTCTTCAAGCGCCATTACCAGCTCAACGGTATCAAGTGAATCGGCACCCAGATCATCTACAAAAGATGCTTCACTGGTGACTTCATCTTCCTTAACACCTAGCTGCTCAACAACAATTTTGCTGACGCGTTCTTCAACAGTACTCATGACAAATTTTTCCTCCCAGGAAATTAAACCCATTAAAACGGGGTTGCGGCGGTATTTTATTGGAAACACTTATATTTTGCCAGATAAAATCACCCTCAACCCATGAATTTTAAATTAACTACATGATTTTGTTTAACTCTCTGCAATGCCAGACCTGCATCAGGCCATATACATCCCGCCATTGACGTTAATGGTCTCGCCGGTGATGTAGTTCCCTGCTGCTGAGGTCAAGTATTCGACTGCACCAGCAATCTCTTCAGGGCGCCCCAAGCGGTTCAGGGGTATCGATTGTAGCAGTGCTTCTTTCTGTTTTTCTGGCAGTTCATGGGTCATATCGGTTTCGATAAAGCCAGGCGCAATACTGTTGACGGTAATACCGCGTGAAGCGACTTCACGGGCCAGCGCTTTGGTGAAGCCAATCATGCCCGCTTTCGCTGCTGCGTAGTTGCTCTGGCCCGGGTTACCCGTCAGCGCGACGACAGAAGCAATGTTTACGATTTTGCCATGGCGTGCCTTCATCATCGCCTTCAGGCACGCCTTACTAAGGCGATAGACCGAGCTTAGATTGGTATTGATGATATCTTCCCATTCATCCTCTTTCATGCGCATCAACAGATTGTCTCGGGTGATCCCGGCGTTGTTGACTAGAATAGAAGGAGCCCCAAATTTCTCGTTAACGGTGCTTAGCAGCGTGTCGATAGAGCCTTGATCGGTTACGTTAAGCACCTCGCCCGAGCCTTTAACCCCATTTTCATCAAGATACTTAGCGATGTTTTGTGCACCGTTTTCTGATGTTGCGGTACCAATCACAGTCGCGCCTTTTTTGCCCAGGGAGAGCGCGATGGCGCGTCCAATCCCGCGTGAGGCACCACTGATTAGAACGATTTCATTTTCCAGTTCCATTTCGTTTAACCTTCTCCTGTTACAGTTGCAATCGCCTTTTCAAGGCTTGCTGGGTCAAAGATCGGTAGCGCCGTCATACTGCGGTCGATACGCTTATTGAGGCCCGCCAGCACCTTGCCTGGGCCGCATTCCACCAGCGTACCGATGCCGCTACCAGCGATATGCTGTACGCTCTCGACCCAACGCACTGGATTATACAGTTGTCGTAACAATGCGTCTCGTATCGCGTCAGCATCCTGATGGGCGCAGACATCGGCATTATGAATGACTGGGATAGCGGGTGCCGTGACCTCAACCGAGGCCAGCAATGGGGCCATTTGCTCGGCCGCTGGACGCATCAGCTCGCAGTGAGATGGCACACTGACCGGCAGGATCAATGCACGCTTGGCACCCGCTGCTTTGGCAATTTCAGTAACGCGCTCAATAGCCGCTGCAGTACCTGCGACGACCACCTGTCCCGGTGAGTTGAAATTGACGGCTGAGATGACCTCACCTTGTGCGGCCTCTTCACAGCATTTGATTACCTGTGCGTCATCCAGGCCAAGAATGGCCGCCATCGCCCCTTCACCAGCGGGAACGGCCTGTTGCATGAAGCGCGCACGTTTTTCGACCAGATCGATCGCCGCAGCAAAGGGGATAGCGCCCGCGCACACCAGCGCGCTGTACTCACCGAGACTGTGGCCCGCCATCATCACAGGCGTTATATCTGAGCTGTTTTGCCAGGCACGGTACATTGCCACACCGGCAGCCAGCATCGCTGGCTGAGTTTTATCGGTTTGATTAAGTTCGCTCTCTGGGCCATTTTGAACCAGTTGCCACAGGTCATTGCCCAGCACCTCGGACGCCTCGGCAAATGTTCGCTCGATAACCGTATCCACTGCCGCTATCTCAGCCAGCATGCCAACAGATTGCGAACCCTGCCCTGGAAAGACAAAAGCGATTTTATTACTCATGAAACAATGATCCAGTTTAGTCAGATTAAGAAAGTTAGTACTTAAGCAACGCCGAACCCCAGGTGAAACCACCACCAAAGGCCTCCAGCAAAAGCGTTTCGCCACGCTTGATGCGACCATCACGCACGGCGACATCAAGTGCCAGTGGAATCGACGCTGCTGAGGTGTTGCCGTGGTGATCGACGGTAACGACAACCTGATCCATCGACATGTTGAGCTTCCTGGCGGTCGCTTTGATAATGCGAATATTGGCCTGGTGTGGGATCAACCAGTCAATATCACTTTTTTCCAGGTTGTTGGCAGTGAGGGTTTCATCGACGATCCGGCCCAGCGTATTAACGGCCATCTTGAAGACCTCATTTCCCTGCATCTGAATATAGGCTTCGCCCGCCTTCATCTTATCAAAGCCTTGCGAGACACCTTCTGGCACCGTCAACAGATCACTATACTGACCATCTGCGTGGAGATGTGTCGACAGAATCCCCGCTTCTTCGCTGGGCGCAAGCACCACTGCACCAGCACCATCACCAAACAGCACACAAGTACTTCGATCAGTCCAGTCCAGGATGCGCGAGGTTGTCTCAGCACCTACCACCAGTGCACGTGTAGCACTACCAGTGCGGATAAATTTTTCAGCAATGCTAAGCGCATAAACAAAGCCGGTACAGACGGCCTGCACATCAAAGGCAGCACAGCCGTGAATATCCAGTCGCGCCTGCAAAAGACAGGCGGTACTTGGAAAGATTCGGTCCGGGGTTGTGGTCGCCACTATAATCAGGTCAATATCCTGAGGCTTAAGATCGGCTGCTTCGATTGCCTGTCGCGCCGCCTTTTCGGCGATGTCACAGGTGGTCTCCCCTTCTACGGCTATATGACGCTGTTTGATACCGGTGCGTTCAGTGATCCAGTCATCGGAAGTTTCAACGATCTTCTCGAGGTCAGCATTGGTCATGACATTTTCAGGAAGATAGCCGCCAGTCCCTACGATACGTGAATACATCAGCTCGCGCGCCTTTCTGTTAGTAGTGACTCGAGCTGATTGCCAATCAGGTGAGGGACACCTTTTTCAACTTCGGTGATCGCCTCATGAATCGCAGTCTCGAACGAAAGCTCATCGGCACCGCCGTGACTCTTGATCACAATACCATTGAGGCCGACAAAACTTGCACCGTTATAGTTTCGCGGATCCATTCTGGCACGCAACGCATTTAATACAGGTGTCGCGCCCAGTGCTGCAAGTTTTGTCAGAGGAGAACGGGTGAACTCTTCCTTCATAAAAGTGCTGAGCATCTTCGCGACACCTTCGCAGGTCTTCAGTGCAACGTTACCGACAAAGCCGTCACAGACCACCACATCGACGCTCCCTTTGAAGATGTCATCCCCTTCGACAAAGCCGACGTAGTTGATATCACTATTGCCCAGCAGTTGTGCCGTCTCTTTGACCCGTTCATTTCCTTTGATCTCTTCCGAACCAATATTGAGGAGGCCAATTGTTGGACGCTCGATATTATCAACCGCACTGGTTAACACAGATCCCATCACCGCAAACTGAAACAGGTGCTCAGCTGATGAGTCGACATTCGCCCCAAGATCAAGCATATGGGTGTGTCCGCTCATGGTGGGTAAAGTGGATATGATCGCAGGACGATCAACACCTGGTAACGTCTTCAACACAAAACGTGCCGTCGCCATCAGCGCGCCGGTATTTCCGGCGCTGACACATGCCGAAGCAGTTCCTTCTTTAACAAGGTTGATCGCAACACGCATGGATGAATCTTTTTTACCGCGCAGTGCCTGCGACGGTGACTCATCCATTGCGACCTGCTCCGAAGCGTGCTGGATCGTCAGGCGTTCACCAACAGCTACCCCCTGCTGTTGCAGGGCGGCCATCAGTTGTTCCTGATCACCCACAAGGATCAGTTTGAGGTCGCTATTTTTCTTTAGTGCATTGAGCGCGGCGGGAATGATCACGAGCGGGCCGTGATCGCCTCCCATCGCATCCAGTGCAATGGTTAGACCCAAGGTCTATTCGCCTTTGCTCTCGACGACTTTGTTGCCTTTGTAGTAACCATCAGCAGTGACATGATGA
>CALZHD010000081.1 GCA_945787155.1 uncultured Gammaproteobacteria bacterium
GCCAATGCTGGTGGAGCCTTCAGTCCCTTTGGTGACATCACAACGCTCATGGTGTGGCAGAAAGGAATTGTCGACTTCTTTGAATTTTTTGCCTTATTTTTTCCATCAGTCATTAACTGGCTGATCCCGGCCTTTATCATGTCTCTGACCGTGCCAAAAATACAACCAGAGCCGATGAGCGAGACTGTGGAAGTTAAACAGGGAGGGTACGTCATCATCGGCCTGTTTATGCTCACGATCGCCATCACGATTGCTGGTCATAACTTCCTTCATTTGCCTCCGATGCTCGGCATGATGACAGGCCTGGGTATTCTTAAACTCTATGGATATAAACTGAAACTCGACCAGAATAAAATCCCTCCTCATATCGGCGGCCCAGAAGCGGCCGCGATGCAATCTCCACCCAAACGTATTGAAGAACCGTTCGACATATTCAAAAGCATGGAACGTGCAGAGTGGGATACGTTGATGTTTTTCTATGGGGTGGTGTTATGTGTTGGTGGACTCGGTACCATTGGCTATCTGGCGATGGCATCACAGGCGATGTATATAGATCTGGGGCCTACCTGGGCCAATGTACTGGTAGGCATCCTCTCTGCCATTGTCGACAATATTCCAGTAATGTTTGCCGTCCTCACGATGCAGCCAGAAATGTCTCATGGGCAGTGGTTACTGGTCACATTGACAGCAGGCGTTGGCGGTTCGCTGCTCTCTATCGGCTCTGCCGCAGGGGTAGCACTAATGGGGCAGGCCCGAGGCGTCTATACATTTTTCGCCCACCTGAAATGGACCTGGGCAATCGCCCTCGGTTACGCCGCTAGCATCATGGCTCATCTTTATATCAATGCAGACGTAATGTGAAAAACTTCAGGGGATGTGAGCGGTTCGGCTGGAATTACCGCTCCTCCCCTCCCCACACTATCTATTATATGCGCTTGAGACCCACTGGGTCTTGTTAGTTAATTTATGATCCACATTTCACATTATCTGTCTGCTGCATTATTTTTCATTTATTACTAAGTGCAGTGGCATAGTTAATTTGGCCACCTAACTAGAGGTGATATCATTACACCCTTGAAATAGGCTATTTAAATCAATTCAAGCTCATTATTTTAATTTCTCAATACAACTAGTTATTTTGGCTCACCCCCACCCTTCTCACCACACCAGCCGTCCACCCCAGGCGAGGCTTATCCACCCAAGACCTATCTCAACTCTTCAGCCGATAGCCCGTTTTGAATATCCATGTAATGGCAGCGAGGCAGATGAGCATAAAGAAACAGATCATACCCAGGCTGGTCGCGACGTTGACATCAGCAACGCCGTAGAAACTCCAGCGGAAACCGCTGACGAGGTAAACGACGGGATTAAACAGAGAAACGGTGTGCCAGGGCTCGGGCAACATATCGATCGAATAGAAGGCACCGCCGAGGAAGGTCAGCGGCATAATCACCATCAACGGAATAACCTGTAGCTTCTGAAAATCATCCGCCCAGAGACCTATGATGAAACCAAACAGGCTGAAGGTAACGGCGGTGAGCAGCAGGAAACCCACCATCCACACGGGATGGGCGATTTCATAATCGACAAACAGTCGTGCGGTGGCAAGAATCAATAAACCGAGTATGACCGACTTGGAGACCGCTGCGCCGACAAAGCCGATGACGATCTCCATGGGTGAGATGGGCGCGGAGTGGATCTCGTAGATGGTGCCCATGAACTTGGGAAAATAGATACCGAACGAGGCGTTGGAGATGCTCTCGTTGAGCAGCGACAACATCAGCAGACCGGGAATGATAAACGCGCCGTAGCTGATACCGTCGATCTCGCCCATGCGCGATCCGATAGCCGCACCGAACACGACAAAATAGAGCGTGGTAGAAAGAATCGGCGAGGCAATGCTTTGTGTAATGGTGCGCAGCGTGCGCGACATTTCGTAGATGTAGATGGCGCGAATACCATAAATATTCATGATTATTCCTTTACCAGACTAACAAAGATCTCTTCCAGTGAGCTTTCGCTGGAATGAAGGTCTTTGAAGTCAATACCGAGGCTGTCCAAACTGCGCAACAGCTCATGAATGCCACTGTGTTCTTGTTGCGCATCAAAGGTGTAAGTGAGTGCGTAACCATCAGCCGACAACTCGAGCGGATAATTCAGCAGTTCACTCGGCAGTTGCGTCAGCGGCGCTTGCAGCGTCAGGGCCAGTTGTTTTTTTCCAAGTTTATCCATCAGCGTAGCCTTCTCTTCAACGACGATAATTTTGCCATTGTTGATGACACCGATACGATCGGCCATCTCTTCAGCCTCTTCAATGTAGTGAGTAGTGAGGATAATGGTGACGCCGCGTTCACGCAATTGGCGCACCATCTCCCACATATCACGCCGTAATTCAACATCGACACCGGCGGTCGGTTCGTCGAGAAAAATAATTTGTGGTTCGTGGGACAATGCCTTGGCGATCAACAAACGGCGTTTCATGCCACCCGACAAGGTCATCACTTTGGCCTTGCGCTTATCCCACAGCGAAAGATCGCGCAGGATCCTTTCAATCACCACGGGGTCTGATGGCTTTCCAAACAGACCACGACTGAAATTCATCGTGGCCTCGACACTTTCAAAGGCGGCAGTGAGGAGTTCCTGCGGCACCAGGCCGATCCTGGCGCGCGCCAGGCGATAGTCATTGAGGATATCATGGCCATCGACACAAACGCTGCCTTCACTCGGTGTGACGATACCGCAGACAATGTTGATCAGTGTCGTTTTACCGGCACCATTCGGCCCCAGCAGCGCAAAGATCTCGCCACGATGGATATCCAGATTGATGTTCTTTAGCGCCTGCAATCCCGAGGCATAGGTTTTGGTGATACCTTTGATCGAAATGACCGGTTCCATACAGCTTCCTTTTACGAATCCTTTATACCCTTAAAATATGCATTCATTATGGTGACAAGCAATGCTCTATTGAATGCTACATTAATCTGAAAGTCGGTACTGATGCATTCATCTGCATTCAGATAAAACTAATTATTCGCGCAGAATAGTGACTACCTCACTGCGCCACTAGATTACTGAGCTTACGTTGATATTCCTTCGCCAGCTCTGGGCTGCCCGAGGTCAGCATTTTAATCACGACAATCATCATCTCTTTCGCCACACCCTCCTGAAATTCTGGCGCGGTGGTTATTATCTGTAACAGGTGATCCATCGCCGTCTGGTAGTCATATCGTTCCATCAAACAAATGGCAAGATCAAAGCGAGCCTGAGCATCATCAGGGACCATGATCACTCGCGCCTGCAACACATCTAAACCGTCGGTCTTAGCGGCAAGTTGAGCTATGTTGATCTGACCGCTCAAGGATTTCCCCATATCACTGCGCTTGTCTTGTTCTGGCAATTTACTTAACAAGCCGTTGGCGCTATCGATATCACCAACGTCGATGAAGATCTGCGCCATATCCATCGCAATGCGGGTATTCATCGGGTCTAACTGTATCGCCTGAGTTAACAACATAATGGCGCCTGCCGTATCACCGCCCATGTGTTTTTCTCGGGCCTGCTCACGCATCTCATCGGCAGGATGGCTCACACCAAAGTCACGCAATAGTGCGCGCGCTTCCGTCTCTACTAACTGCCCTTGTTCAACGCGTACCACCTCTCCCTCCTTAAAGACTAGCATTGTGGGAACATTTTCAATCTTATATTGCATACGTAACTCGGGCTGCTCATCAATGTCGATCTTGGCAAAAATGAACTTGCCAGCAAATTCCTTCGCCAGACGGGTAAACAGCTCATCAACAATAAAGCAGTGTTCAGACCATGCACCCAAAAAACCAGCCACTACGGGTAGCTTGTGTGAGTTATCAACCACAGCGGAGGGGAAACTCTTCTCGGTGACATCAAAAATAAAAACGCCCTGACTCATGTTTCACCTTGGCTTACTTTAAAACGATTAGAAAAATACCGGGAGCAGATCACAACTGTTATCCAACACAAGGATAACCTGATAAACCAGACAGGAGTAGTACTCAATAGTGGAATACGAAAAGAATATTGAGACAGCCAACCCGCCTACTCAGAGAGATGCCTTTAACTGGTGATAGGCGTCCTGCTCCACCACCACCGAAAGGTAGGCCACTGCAGTGTGCTGCCAGCGTTATGGACTGGCGTTGTCATCTCGCAGTCGCTGTTCCAGCATGGTTTCCATCTGTTCCAGTGAGTGTGCACGCACCTTTGATGCTGCAAAATGGTAGTAGTTAAGCTTGCACTTAACTGGTAGATGCTGAGCATCTTCAAACTCCATCCAGGCCAGTACAGGCAGGTCATTTTGCCGCTCATCAACGCTGAGAACAGATTAAATAAGTCTAATCCCATGTGCCAGCAGAACTGGTTATTGTCCGGTTCTTCTTCTATTCGAGCATGAAACTGTTCACAGAACGCAATGTAAGTGCGACCAAACACTGTAATATCAGGAGATTCAAGCCTTGGCTCATAACAATACCGTACTTGCGCAATTACTCAAATTTATCCCGAGACAGAGCCTGCCCCGCGAAGCGCTTTGGGTGTGAATTCGAGATGCTGGCCAGCCAGCACCATTCCGGTCGGCCTTTCCGTACTGCATCCCGGTGGTCGTAGTTTGTGAGCATGGCCATGGCGCAGTTGACGGGGCGAAATAGCTTGCGCGATATTGTTGAAAATATTTCAGCGCAGGCCCACCGTCTTTATCATCTCGGTAGCACAAAGCTATCTCGCTCAAACCTGTCCCGTATTAATGACAATAAGCCATATGAGCTTTACAAAGCCTTGTTTGGGAAGCTGTTACAACGCGGCCATGGTGCAGCACCTGGCCATGATTTTTTTTCAACCACCCGTTTTATTCACTGGATGCCTCGACGATTGATTTATGCCTGTCGTTTTCCCCTGGGCTGATTTCCGAACCACCAAGGAGGCGATAAAACTCCATGTTGGATTGAACCATGCATGCTACCTGCCTGAGTTTGTCACCGTGACAGAAGGAAAAACACACGATGTCACTATGGGACGCACGCTGGACTTCCCGAAGGGAAGTATCATCGCAATCGACAAAGGCTATAACGACTACGGATGGTACAACCAGCTGAATGACAAAGGAATATTTTTTGTTACGCGACTCAAAACCAATGCAAAATACCGTGTGATAGCGCATCATCCTGTATTGAAAAACAAGGGTTTGAGCTGTGATCAAACCATCGAGTTTACAGGTGCTTAGACGGCGAAGAAATGCCCTGTTCAATTGCGTCGCATTGGCTATAAAGACGAAACAACTGGAAAACGCTATGTCTTTTTGACCAACAACTTCAAGCTTTCGGCTAAAACTATTGCCGATATTTACAAAGCGAGATGGCAGGTTGAGCTATTCTTCAAATGGATTAAATAGCACCTGAAAATCAAATCTTTTGTCGGCACGGGCAAGAATGCCGTCATGACTCAGATATGGATTGCCTTGTGTATCTATTCACTTTTAGCTTATCTCAGATTTCAATCGAAGTTACAAAAAAGTGCGCAACAGATTTTGCGGTTATTACAGCTGAATATATTTGAAAAACAAGACTTGATGGCCTTACTGAGGGGCGATCCATCCTGTGACAAGAAACCTGATATCAATTAGATGGTGTTATTGTGAAAGTTAACGGAACAGCAGTGTTAAATTTTTATTACTTATCGTCGTCGGTCTCGCATTCACCTGACCAGCCAGCCACTCTGGCCTTGGTAATTGCATCACCATGAATTCGTTCGTGACGTTCTCTCAACTCTTCAGGCAAGTGACTCACCAGGCATGCGTACTTATCCCACTCGGCATTAACCTTATCGAGTAAGACATTTATCCTGGCGGAATTCCAGCCTTCGCAAGTTTCTGTTTCTGGAATCAACTCAAACATCCAGGCGTCACGAATTAACTTACCAATGGCTGTCATACCACCATGCACATCTTTATCGATGCCTATATAAGTATTTGATTTTGCCATAACCAATCCTTTTCTAAAAAATTGCCCGCGTTATCTTGGGCGAGGAATTATTCACTCGCTTACCGCCTTAGCGTGTTACACAGCTTTACCTCAACAGAAACCATCGCTGTTCCTACAGACTGCGAAAGCTATCAAATCCTAAAAGAACGCGGTTGTTTGGATGTGAGCAGTACGACATTAGACCATAAATGGCTATCTCGCGATATTGCTCTTTTCAATAGTGCACATAGAACGAATTGATAAGTATAAATTATAATAGTGTGTTAAATTTACCTAGAAAATACAGATATTAAGATACAATGCATAGAAAAGACCTACTTGAACGACTTTCTAGCTATAAGACCTCTTTTATGGAAGAGGCGGCTATGGCCAGTCGTACCCTTGATTTTATTCAACAACACACAAACTGTTTTGACCGCCATTTAATGCATGGCCACGTTTCCGGCTCAGCCTGGGTGCTCAATCCCTCACACAGCCACGTATTGTTGCTCCACCATCGCAAATTGGACCGATGGTTCCAGCCAGGCGGACATGCTGATGGTGACCCAGATATACTTCAAGTCGTTATAAAAGAAGTCAGTGAAGAGAGCGGCATTGACGTCTCAAACATTAAACTTCTATCCGATGAAATCTTTGACGTCGATGTCCATACTATCTACCCAAGCGAACATGATGAGCGCCACGAACATTATGATATCCGCTTTCTGGTTGAAATTGATGACCGCTTGGAAATCCCTGGCAATGATGAATCGCATCAAATTGGCTGGGTTCCCTTATCTCAAGTAAGCCGCTTTAACAATATGCGTTCTTTATATCGCATGATTAGAAAGACCGAACAAATGTTCCACTAAACAAACTATAAAACCAATAAAATACGGCTGCCAACACTCTCCACATTACGACATTTTCCGCCATTGTTCTTGATGTATCAAATCAAAGTCAGCTAACAGCTTGTTCATTTGCTCCTCTATCTCGAGGCTTTTATTTACCCTTAATAAAGTCTAGAAATCACTGCCATCCCGTTAACAGGAATAAAAAAGGCTTAAATCTCAATGAATTGTTACAATGTAAGTGCGACCAAACACTGTAATAGCAGGAAATCTAAGCCTTAGCACACAATAATACCGACTTGCGCGATTACTCAAGTTTATCCCGAGACAGAGCCTGCCCCGCGAAGCGCTTTGGGTATGAATTCGAGACCCTTGCAAAACAGCACCATACCGGCCGCTCTTTTCGTACCGCATCTCGATGGACACAATTTGTGACGATGGCCATTTCAGCACAAACTCACCGCCTTTATCATCTTGGCAGCACAAAGCTGTCTCGCTCAAACTTGTCCCACATCAATGACGGTATATAGTGGCATCGCTCTTGTGATCCTTATACTTTGTCATCCAGCTTTCAAATTGATTTTTGATCATTGGTTCAGCAATAAGAAAGCCTTGTGCCTGGTCGCATCCTAAACCTCTCAAATATTCAAGCTGCTCTATTGTTTCAACACCCTCTGCAATGACCTTCATATCAAGCTTGTGCGAGCGCGCGACCATTGCCGATGTTACGGCATCATCGTCTTTATCTTTGTTGATATCCATTATGAAACTTCGATCAATCTTTAGCACTGTAGTGGCCTGTAATTAAACAGCAGAGCACGACGAAGTACCTCTGCCACACGATAAATCGGAAATTTATGGGGTGGTAGACGAGTTATGCTTCATTAGTTATCGTTTCAGGATATGCAGCTCGACACGGCGATTTTCCGCTCGACCCACCACTGTAGCATTATTTGCGACTGGGTCAACTGGGCCATAACCTCTGGCGATCATATTCTCCCCATTAACCCCCATCGATATCAGATAACTGACCACCGACTTTGCCCTTCTGGCTGACAGCTGTTCATTGTAGTGCTTGGAACCTTTATTATCAGTATAACCCGCCACTTCGACAACCATCGCTGGATAACGTTTTAAGGTCTCTGCAACGTCATCTAGCACCATTCTGGACTCATCTTTAAGCTGAGCAGAACCGCTTTCAAAGAGAACCCCTTTCAGGATGATCACTTGAGCCATCACGCACCCCGTACTATCAACCCTGACAAAAGGCTCGGAATCAGGACACTTATCATGACTGTCCAGTATACCGTCCTTATCACGATCCAGAGCACATCCCTTACTATCGACCCTAACAAAAGGTTCGGAATCAGGACACTTATCATGGCTGTCCACCACACCGTCCTGATCACCATCCAGCTCACAGCCAGAGATATCAACCTGAATGCCTCGAGGCGTTGTTGGACATTGATCCTTATTGTTCACTACACCATCCTGATCGCTGTCCAGCTCACAACCGCTCGTATCGACGCGGGTACCCGTTGGAGTGGTCAGACATTGATCTACTCTATCAATAACACCATCCTGATCGCCATCCGGTTCACAGCCGCTCGTATTCACCGTCACGCCACGCGCGGTTTTTGGACACCGATCATTACTATTGATCACACCGTCTTGATCATCATCCTTAATGATAGTTTTACGCTCGTTATCGCCAAACCGCTTAAGCAGGCTCACACTGAACAGCTGGGCATCCTCGTCATAAAAATCCAGTTCAGTACGCAGTGCAAAACCATTGTCGAAAGCATATTCAAGGCCGGCGCCAAAGAAAATATGAGCGTCATTCTGCCGCTCAAATTTCAGGTCACTGCTATTCTTCATCACGCCAAGGCCAGCCTTGAGAAACCCGGCTAGATCCTTATGATCTTCCTCTTCATCATAGAAATAGTACAGCCCGCCCAGACCGAAAATTTTATAATCAATTTTTCCGGTAGGCGACATAACCGCCTCGCCAAGATAAGTGTAGTGCCCTTCGATACTGATATTGTCAAACAAGTCATAACCTAAATAGAGCAAATACCCGGAATCACTCGAATCTTCTACCGAATAGATCGTACCACTAGCATCAGGCTCTAATTCGGAAATGCCCAGCCCTGCTCCGAGGTACCACTGGTTTTTAGAATTTTCCTCAGCAATACTTACAGTAGATGCCATCAGTCCTATCAATACAACAGCACATACTTGTTTGGCAATATTCATGGTTGTCCCTAACGCTCCGAATCTTTATGCTTGGTTAACATAAAACAGGGGGCTGATGTTGCCAGCAGCTCCGTTATTAAACATTGTGATTTTTTACAGAACCCGCCTGTTTCGCCTCACCACATAGGTTGTCGATAAGATCAGCAACAACAGCAATGTTGGATCAAAAGCGCCGATACCATCCAGCCCTGTCTGTATAGTGTCCGACTGGCCTGCAGGGTTATTAGGGGTGACACTACCTCCTTGTGTGCCTGGCGTATCAGTGTCCCTGTAATCAGGCAGGCCATCGCCATCGCCATCCGGTAGTGGCACTATGATCGTCGCGGTGACATCATCGAGACCGTCACCATTACCATCATTGAAGTTATCCACTTCACCGTCACCGTTAATATCAGTACCACCCGTTTCTACCAAGTCAGTGACACCGTCATTATCAGAATCAACATCACGGTAATCCGGAATAAGGTCTGAATCGCTATTTGGCAGATCAGCCACATCGGTAATGGGCGTTCCGTCATCAAGTCCATTATTATCATTATCAGTAAATCCATCGATCATGCCATCACCGTTGGTATCAGTGCCGCCAGCCTCTACGACATCACGAATGGAGTCATTATCAGTATCGACGTCGCGATAGTCAGGCACACCATCACCATCGGAATCGGGCGGTGTCCTCCCTGCACCACTGGCAACACCTTCGGGGTTGACTACAGGTGGAGTACCCATGCCGATATAACCATTGCGATCCGGGTCATTACTATCCCCTTCCACCACATCAGTAATGCTATCGTTATCGCTGTCCAGATCGCGGAAATCTGGCACCGAGTCACCATCGCTATCACGTGGAAGATCGTCCACCGTATCTCCATCGTAGTCCACGATGCCTGAATCGACCGCGGTCTCCACCGCATCCGCCAGGCCATTGCTGCCAAACGGATGACTACCATCAATGCGACCGTCGTTATTAGCATCTAGCGTCGTGGCATCCGCGCCTGACTCAATCAGATCAAACAGGCCATCGTTGTCACTGTCCAGATCACGTGAATCCGGTACACCGTCACCGTCGGTATCCACGTTACCATCACCTTCCGCAGCGTCCGGAATACCGTCGTTGTCATCATCCAGATCAATTGAATCAGGAATGGCGTCATTATCGACATCGTCATTATCACGATAATCAGGAATGCCATCGCTATCGCCATCCGGCAGATCGATCAATGCAGGCATTGAGGTATTGTCGTCATAGCCATTCGGAGGAATATCATTATCGACAAAGCCGTCTATCTGCCCATCGTTATCGATGTCAGTACCACCGGCCTCAACAATATCGTTGATACCATCGCCATCGGCATCAAGGTCACGCTGATCCGGCAAACCATCGCCATCGGTATCGACTGGGGTCAGACCAGCACCACTGGCAACGCCATCATCGTTGACTGCAGGTGGAGCGCCTGTGCCGATATAACCATTGCGATCCGGATCACTGCCACCCGCCTCGATCACATCGGTGATGCTATCGTTGTCGCTATCCAGATCGCGGAAGTCTGGCACTGTATCGCCATCGCTATCACGTGGGCTATCGGCCAACGTATCACCGTTGTAGTCCACTATGCCAGAATCGGCAGTGGTCTCCACCGCATCCGCAAGGCCATTGCTACCGGGTGGATAAGTACTATCAATACGACCATCCTTATCGCTGTCGAGCGTCGCGGCATCAGCACCCGACTCAACCAGATCAAACAGGCTGTCGTTATCACTATCCAGATCCAGCGAGTCGGGTACACCGTCTCCATCGGTATCCACGGTACCATCACCTTCCGCCTGATCCGGAATACCATCATTGTCATCATCCAGATCATTTATATTGGGGATGCCATCACCATCCCGGTCAATAGCGAGCGCCGTATTGATGGTCAACTCATTGATAGTGCCGTCACTACCCATGTTGCCAGACATGTCTGTCGCAATCACGACAACATCATAGGTGCCGTCGAGCAACGGCGGCGTGATGGTGTTGTCCGGCAGCGTCCAGATACCGTTGCCAAGGTTGGTCGCTAGATAAACCACGCCGTTAACGGTCACAGTAATGGTCGCAGCAGGGTCGTTAACGGTTCCACCAAGCACCGGCGTAGTGTCACTGGTGGTCTGTGGGAGCACCGTAATCACAGGACCTGAACTATCAATCGTTAATTCGTTACGGGTCTGATCGCTACCAATATTACCTGAGGCATCGGTTACAGTCGCACTGACATCATAGATCCCGTCGGCCAACGGTGGCGTAATGGTGTTGTCCACCAGTATCCAGGTACCGTTACCATTATTAGTGGCCGGATAGGTCACGCCATTCACGCTAACGTTAATAGTTGCGGCAGGATCACTAACCGTTCCACCTAACACCGGCGTGCTATCGCTGGTCGTCAACGCTATCACCGTGATCGTTGGAACAGTGATAGCAATCGTCAGCTCATTCGCTGTGCCATCAGTGCCACTATTACCCAAGGTATCGGTCGCCGTGACTGCCACATCATAACTGCCATCGGCCAGCGCTGGCGTGATGATGTTGTCGGCCAGCGTCCAGCTGCCGTCGCCATTGTTAGTGGCTGGATAGGTGCTGCCATTGACCGTGACACTGACGGTCGCATTCGGATCATCGATCGT
>CALZHD010000082.1 GCA_945787155.1 uncultured Gammaproteobacteria bacterium
GATGGGCCGTGAAGCGACCCCGGAAGAGCTCTCGGTACGCATGGAAATGCCGGAAGACAAAATTCGCAAAGTACTGAAGATTGCCAAAGAGCCTATCTCGATGGAAACCCCGATTGGTGATGATGAAGATTCGCACCTCGGTGATTTCATCGAAGATCCAAACGTAATGGCACCACCCGATGCCGCGACCGTTGAAGGGCTGCGTGAAGCAACCAATTCAGTACTCGAAAGCCTCACCGCACGTGAAGCCAAAGTCCTGCGGATGCGTTTTGGTATCGGCATGAATACCGACCACACCCTCGAAGAGGTCGGCAAGCAGTTCGACGTCACGCGTGAGCGTATTCGTCAAATCGAAGCGAAGGCACTGCGCAAGCTGCGTCACCCAAGCCGCTCCGATCCACTGCGTAGCTTCAGCGACTAATACCCCGGGGGCACACTGTCTCGCAAGCAACAGAAACCAAAAAGGGCGAAGTGAATCACTTCGCCCTTTTTTAATCTAGCGTCCTCACTTTTATATTCGGCACACAGATCAAAAATCAGGTGACGCGGCTTTTAGCAAAACGTTATACTGCACACCCTAATAAGGGCCTGTAGCTCAGTTGGTTAGAGCAGGGGACTCATAATCCCTTGGTCGTAGGTTCGAGTCAGGTTCGAGTCCTACCGGGCCCACCATATATCCTCGCAATATCTTTTTCCTCCGCGTACTGCGGTATCAAATAAACATCCGCGAAATGCCATTGGGCGACCCATTAAGAGACCAGCCTATTACCCTTACTACTTATCCCCGCTGGATTGATTATTGCTCCCTTGCTGATGCTCCCACTTGTCGAAACATTCGGAACCACAGAAATAGAACACATAATCTTCACATTCAGCGTTCTGCGCTGCCGAAGCGGGTACTTCTTTGAGACACACTTTGCACTCAATAGTTTCCTGCCCTGGATGCTCTCTCAGGACCTCTTCTTGTTCATGATTTGTCATCGATTTAAGACCTCCAAATATCTCACTCTACCACATCACCAATATCACTACGCTTATCGGCTTCATCAGATTCCGCAATGCGGCGCACACCGAAGATCATCTTAGGCGGCACCCCCATTTCCAGGTCGACACCGGAAACGCGGTAATTCGAGCCGCGCTGCCTGAGAATCTCATTCACCTTCTCCTGCTTTTTCATCGACAGGATGATGGTATCTGCAATCAGCTCGTCGCTGCTAAACTCCAGTGTCTTGTCCACCATCTTTCCTGAAAGCGCCTTCGCTTTATCAAATATCGTCATGATCTAATACCCTCTGTGATCCGCTACCATTCCCACTATGTGACAAATATACACAATGAAGCAATGCAAACCTTATTCAAATCGATGCAGACGCCCTCCTTCATTCCTGATATAACGGCATCACAGAGATATTTAAAATGGAAAGGAGAACCATGTCCACCATCAATGAAGAAGGTATGTACGTCTACAACGCAAGAATCACATCGGTATACGACGGTGATACTGTGACGGCCGATGTTGATCTCGGATTCAGTGTTTGGGCGCATGGCGAGAAACTGCGCTTATACGGCATCAACACACCGGAAGTCAGGGGTGAGGAGCGTGAGCAGGGGCTGGTATCACGCGACTGGTTAAGAGACAAACTGGTGGGTAAAGATGTTTTAATCCGCACGCTGAAAGACAAAAAAGGAAAATATGGCCGCTATCTGGCTGAGATTTACCTCGACGGCGTCAATATCAATGATCAGCTGGTTGCTGAAGGACTGGCGGAATACAAAGAGTATTAAATGGCTTGAGCATCAGAGCCATCAGCCGCTCGGTTTAATCCTCATCAGGTTCAGACGTCGAACGCTTGCGGGCACGCGGATGGGCCTGATCGTAGACCTTCGCGAGGTGCTGGAAATCGAGGTGGGTGTAGATCTGCGTGGTGCTGATGTCAGCATGGCCCAGCAGCTCCTGCACCACGCGCAGGTCGCCACTTGACTCCAGCATATGGCTGGCAAAACTGTGACGCAACATATGCGGATGTAGCGCCTCAGGCAGACCATGCCGCACCGCCCACTCACGCAGCCGCAGCTGGATCGCACGGTGACCGAGACGACGGCCACTCTTGCCAACAAACAGCGCCAGATTATCGGAGGAGACTAGTTCCGCACGACATTTTAGCCAACGCGCCAGCGCTGCCAGTGCATGCTTGCCCACCGGCACAACACGGGTCTTGCTGCCCTTGCCGGTGATGCGTACTACAGCATCCCGTCGGTCGATATCATTGATGTCGAGCCCGGCCAGCTCAGCCAGGCGCAGCCCCGAAGAATAGATCAATTCCATCATTGTGCGGTCGCGAATCGCCAGCAGATCCGTCTCGTCACTCTTCAGCAACTGACTCAACTGATCGACATCGAGCGTCTTTGGCAGCTTACGCGGCGTCTTCGGTGCACTCACCCCCTGCACCGGGTTGTTTTTCACCACCCCTTCACGCAACAGATAATTAAACAGGGTACGCAACGCCGATAGCAGTCGCTGCAGACTGCGCCCCCCGAGGCCACGACGGTGTAGCTGCGCCACCAGTCCTCTCACATGATGGACATCGAGCCGCTGCCAACCATCGATTTTCTGCTCATGACAGTAGCTCATCACCTTTTGCAGGTCACGACGATAACTCTGCAGGGTCAGCACAGAGAGGCGGCGTTCGTTCTGCAGATAATCAAAAAAGGCCTCGCCCCCTTCAAACAGGGGAGAGGCCTTTTGTTGATCCACGTGAGCGTTCATCGATAGTGCTAGGCGACATCCCCAGCAGAGAGATGTGGACGCAGTTTACGCGTCACCAATGCACCGAGGTATTTAAGAAAGACGGTGCCGACACCGGCACAAAAGCGTCCGGCATCTTTACTGCCAATGGCGAGTATGCCCAACGAGACACCCGGCTTGCCACTGGTCATGAGTGGCAATTGCGCAACAGAACGTATCTCACTCCCCTGTTGATCAAAAAGATAGCCCAACTGGTCCTCGCTTAGCACCCCACAGGCAGGCTCATCATCTTTGGACATATCACCCAGCTGGTTAATTTGCTCATCATCTCGCGAGACAAACATCACTCGCAAGTCTCCAATCTGATTCGATTCCAGCGAAATCGTCTCGGGGTCAGCGAACAGACAGAGCGTCAGCCCATCGGCATTGAAATCATCTTTGAGGCTTTGTTGAATCAACGTCAGCAACGCTTCCAGCTCATTGGTCTCGAGCAGTGCCAACACCAGCTTCTGCATCTTCAGCATCAACTGATCATTGACCCGCGCCACATCAATCAGCTCGGTCAACTGCTGTTTATAAGCGGCATTCTGCTCACGCAAGATCGCCACCTGTCGTTCGATCAACGACACCGTGGCACCAGTGGTATGTATCACCGTCATCTGCGACAACAACTCATCACGCTCATTAAAGAATCCCGGATTCGCCGCAAGATAATTGGCCACCGCCTTATCATCGATCTCGGTTGCCCCGGCTATCCCGGCTACCTTGGCATCCTGATTTTTCTGCACGCTCATAATTCAATCTTCCCTTCATATACATGGGTGGCGGGACCTGTCATCCGCACCGTACTCTGCTCATTAGACCATCTTACCCAAAGACTGCCGCCAGGCAAATCGACCAACACTTCATCTTCCAGCAATCCCCACCGACGCCCCACCACCATCGCCGCGCAGGCGCCAGTACCACAGGCAAGCGTCTCGCCCGCGCCACGCTCAAACACCCGCAGGCGGATATGACGCCGATCAACCACTTCCATAAAGCCCACATTAACACGCTCAGGAAATCTTGCATGCGACTCGATCAACGGCCCGAGGTGCGCCACTGGCGCATCCGCTACAGAGCCCACCTGTAGCACCGCATGCGGATTACCCATCGACACAGCGCCAAGCTCATAAATCCGCTCTTCAACCTCGAAGGTATAGCGATCCTGCTCTGAATCTGCCACAAACGGGATCGCCGCAGGGGTAAATTGTGGCCGCCCCATATCGACCGTCACCTCACCATTCTGCTCCAGGCTCAACTGGATGATGCCACCGGCGACTTCGACCGGGATCAGTGACTTGTCACTCAGACCATGATCATGGACAAAACGCCCAAAACAACGCGCACCATTGCCACACTGCCCCACCTCACCCCCATCGGCATTGAAGATACGATAGCGGAAGTCGGCATCCACAGACTGGGCAGGTTCAACCAGCAACAGCTGATCACAGCCAACACCAAAGTGGCGATCGGCGATAAAGCGGATCTGCTCAGTGGTCAGCGCAAGCGACTGGTTGATCGCGTCGATCACCACGAAGTCGTTACCCAGCCCATGCATTTTGCTAAATTTGATCACGTCTCTAATTCCAGGCATCTTAATACCGCCGTCGAGTATACCCCAAAGTCTATCGTCACCACGATACACCTCGGCCTATTCCAGCATCCTCCGAAAACTGTCATTGCGAGCACAGCGCGGCAATCTCAAGATGCTGGGATATGATGAGCCTGGAGATTGTTTCGTCGCACCACTCCTCGCTATGACTCAACATCCATCGCGGCTGACCCATCACGCCAGACCAGGAGTAATCAATAACTTTACACCTTGCACATGCCATACACTTATAATCCAGTCATTACCCGACATCGATAGAGCACACTTTGACTCATACCATTGAACCCATCGGCACCGTCCACTCCTGCTTCAAGGAGCTATTCGGCATTCCCCGCCAACCAGGGCTAGTACAAGCTGCACGTGGCTGGATCGAATTTCACCCACCTTATGACCGCCCCGAGGCGTTCGCCGGACTGGAGGGCTTTTCACACCTCTGGATCACCTTCCTGTTTCACAGGAGTCTCGATAATGAGACAAGCCTGACGGTACGGCCACCGCGCAAAGAGGGAAAACGGATGGGGGTGTTTGCGACACGGGCACCGAACCGGCCGAATCAGATTGGACAGTCAGTCGTCGAGCTGGAGCGGATTGAAGAACGTGAGGGCAAGATTACACTGCATGTAAAAGGATTAGATCTCGTTGAAGGCACACCGATCATCGATATCAAACCCTATGTTCCGTATGTCGATGCGGTCCCCGATGCCAATGGCGGCTTTGCCCATGAAGCGCCCGCGCAACGTTTGCAGGTAAATTTTAGTGATAAAGCAAATCAGCAGGTCGATGAATATAAAGCACAATACCCAGAACTGCGCCAGTTGATCAGCGACATTCTCCAATATGACCCTCGCCCGATTTACGTGCGCAAGCTTGCCAATAAAAAACGGTTCGGATTTTTTCTTTATGAGCTGGATGTGAGAGCAGAAGTAATAGATGACGCTCAAGTGGTGGTGAATGATGTGATCAAACGATGCGGCGAACGACTTTAACATCAGCACAACCGCAGTCACATAATAAAAGCGCATTGACGACGCGATCAATATTATTTTGTCTCGCACACAACAATACACAATCCATGATGAATCCGATTCTACAAATAAAAACACTATGGCATAATAATCACATTAACTTTGAGGCTTACGACCACACCACGCCTATCATCGCCCGGCAGTAAGCCCCACCGCTCCAGTGTTAGGTACCAGAAAAGGGAACGCACATGACCGATAAACCACAGTCCTTCTGGTCTTCAATGCAGGGCATCCTCACCGGCATCGCCGCCGTAATCACTGCGCTTACCGGGCTCTATCTCGCGGTCAATGGCAACAGCGCTACCCAGCCATCAACCACTCCACCGTTAGTAGTCACAGCACCGGTTCCTGCTGATCCTGACAAGCCCATAATCACACCCGTCACAAGCCCAACAAAACAGCCAACACTTGAGCCACGGCCTATGGCCACTGTAACGCCAACAACCCGCATCCAACAACTCGCGTTAAGCAGGAAGCCCTTTCCAGAAACTGGCCCACTCATAGACTGCACGCTCTTCCCTACGGTGAATACCGTGACAAGTCTAATGGGCTGGTCTAACCATTATCACCAGAAAATCATCGCTGCCGAAGGTGTAAAAAGACGCGCGACTGACCCCTGCAATAAAACCATCGACTATCGTGGAATGGCCCATTGCAAGGCTTCTAACGACCTTGAAATACGCCAGGCACTGCTTGAAACACTAACACTCTGCCGCGCAGCAGGTATTGAATGGCAGAACATTCAACACTCAACCATCATCGGCAAGGAGTAAACAAACCCTGCTGGATCGGAGAGATGGCTAATTTTCTGATTTGGATACCAGAATCAATTTTTCAGTTTTCTCATAATAGGTAGGAATAATTTAAATCAGAGTTTCCCTCAATAAATCAACCGCTTTATTGAGGGAAACTCTGATCATACTGTTATCTGTTGAGGCCAAAGGCATAAAACCATTTTCCCGGCTCACCGACTGAGAGCATCACATTCATGCCGCGATCTCGCATGCGATGATCATGCTCTCGGTAATGCCGCACATAATGCTTTTTATGATGATGGCGTTTTCGGTGATGACCTCTTCGGTCATGATGATCGTAATCATGATGCCTGACACGCTCATGTCGCTCATGATGATCTCTATGTTTATGACGCTTATGTTTTTTGAACTTATGAGAGTGTTCGTGCCGGTCTTCCCATCCCGAGCGATCATGGCCTTTGTGGCCCGCCAGGATTTCCACACTGAATAACAGCGCAAAAATTAGAACCACCAGGGAAGTCATCTGTTTAGTTGTTTTCATCATCAACCTCCTCTTTCAGGTAAATACCCGCTCTTTTTGTGAGTACGCCCTGATTATGGACTGACGGATATGAACAGCACCTGAACAAAAAAGCGAAAAGCACACGATGCGCTAAAGGAATGTAATCAAACAGGGCATACGGGTATCAGTCAAGCCCAATGCCAGACCGGATATTAGCGAGTACTACAACGCTCACTTTTAATTGTGACTATAAACCCAAAGTCTGCTTGCAATGAACAAGAAGTGGGCGCTACCATTTCTCTCATATCAAATGCACAAGAGAAAACTATTACTTGCGTGAGAATTGATGTAAGACATCACCAAATAATCTGGAGCATGTTATGAAAAAATTCATTATCGGTTTGCTACTAACCTTTTCAAGTGCGAATTTTGCGAATGCCGCAATCATCGAACAGGCCCTGGACTACAAAGAAGGTGACACCACTCTCAAAGGCTTTATCGCCTATGATGATGCTCAGAAAGGGAAACGTCCCGGAGTCCTGGTAGTTCATGAATGGTGGGGCCACAATGACTACGCCCGTGAACGTGCACGACAACTGGCGAGGCTAGGTTATGTTGCCCTGGCGGTCGATATGTATGGCGACGGTAAACAGGCCAACCACCCCGACGACGCAAAAAAATTCTCCTCCGAGATCGCGCAAAATATGGCGCTTGGCAAGGCGCGCTTTGTTGCTGCAATGGCAGCCCTGAAAAACATCGACGCAACCGATGAAGACAAAATCGCCGCCATCGGCTACTGCTTCGGCGGTGCGGTTGTCTTGCAGATGGCACGTGAAGGCGTTGACCTCGATGGCGTCGTCAGCTTCCACGGCAGCCTCGGCACACCCAACCCGGCTCAATCCGGTGCCGTTAAAGCCAAAGTACTCGTCGCACACGGCGGCGCAGATCCGTTCATCCCTAAAGAACACATCACCGCCTTCATCGATGAGATGAACAGCGCAGGCGCGGATTATCAATTTGAAATCTATGGCGGCGCAAAACATAGCTTCACCAACCCAGGCGCCAACAAAGTCGGCGAAAAATTTGAATTACCGCTCGAATACAACCAACAGGCAGACGCTGCCTCATGGAATGAGATGCAACGTTTCTTCGACAGGATATTCAAGTAACATAACGCAACAGGGCATACTTAACCAATGACCCAGTCATCATCCCCCCACACAGCGAGCAGGCGTTACCCCTCCCAGAGAGGGGGATAATAATTACTATTCCACCTTATCCTCACGCAACCGCTGTAGCTTTTCAAGTATCCGCTCTGCCCGCTCTATGTGTTCGGCAGCCAGTTTATTATCAGGCTCCAGCTCAAGCACACTCTGCCAGGAAGCAATGGCTTGCTGGTATTGCCCCTGACCATAGTACTCGACGCCTTGAGTCATACCGTCCTCAACCTGTTTGTGAACCCGTAGTTCCAGTTGTTGCGCTAACTGCTGCTCCTTTACATTTAATTTACCCAATAGTTTGAGGCGTGTAACGAAGAGCGATGCTTTGCCAAGTTGATTTTGATCCATTGCCTGTTGCAAAGAGGCAAACAACTTATTACGCATATATTTACGACTTTGAGTGCGCGACTGCTGTTGCTGATTGGCCACTGCTTTCTGCTTTTTGACCAGTGCCTCTCTGGTTTTTTCAATCGCAGGACTTGAATGTAGCTGTATTGCAACCTCGAGCACTTGAGCGGCACGTTGCAGTTCACCTCGTTCCAACGCAAGCTTGCCATGCCTGCCAAGTTCATCGGCCAGGTTTTTTGATTCTTTTTGTAGCGCTTCACGTCGACTCTCTTTTAACCAGCTACTGGGCGTAATCAGAGAAATCTCTTCCTGAATGGCGAGATTCTGCTTCAGAAGCTCACCCTGTGAAATTAATAGATCAAGTTCCAATACCTCCACTCTATTTTCTCGCTTGAGTTCCAGCGCCTGATCGACTGCCTGTAGCTTTGCACTCTCTGGCAGGTTCTTCAGCGCTTGCTGATATTCCCTTTGTGCCAGATACCACTGCCCCTGCTGCTCAAGCTTTTCACCCTTAATCAACACCAGTTGTTCATAGGCCGCAGCCTGCTTATCAATATCCTTGCTCAGCGCTGGTACTTGCGGATAATCGGGATGAGAAGTGGACACATTGGATAAAATCACTTTAGCACGCTCATATTGCTGAGTGGCGACGAGAGCATCTACTCTTTCAAGTAGATTGAATGAGCGGGCATCCAGGTAGACACAACCCGGACTTATACCGATAAATATGGCAAGGGCAACTAGCTTAAGTCGGTTCATCTCGATGCTGCTTCGGCATCTGTGTCCAGAATGCTGGCGAGGATATCTTCTATCATTGGTTGATCTTTATCACCGATACCAAGCACCTGATAGACAGTGATGGGCTCTTTTTTTCCACGTAGCGCAAGTGTCTTGAAGGGAGCACTGACAACGCCCTGCGGTTGCAACTGAGCATTCAGTTCATCAGTAACCAGTATCGCTCCTGCATCAGCAACCGAGGCAAGACGCGAAGCGATATTTACCGCATCACCCACCACCGTATAATCCATGCGTTCAGCTGCACCCATATTTCCCGCCAACATCATGCCACTATTGAGGCCAACGCGAAACAGCAGTTGTGACAACCCCTGTTGCTCTCTGCGCTTGTTCAACTCCTTGATCAACGCCTGTATCGCGACCGCACAAGCGGCCGCCTGAAACCGGTGTTGCGGGTCATGTTCAGGCACGCCAAACACCAGCATCGCGCAATCACCAATGTATTTATCGATATGGCCACCATAAGCTTGCGCAGCCTGAGCAATGAGACTGAAGTACTCATTCAGCAAGCTGTTGATCTGCCCTGGGTGTAGCTGTTCCGAAAGCTGGGTAAAACCGACAATATCGGCAAACAATACGCTAGCTTCGACATGCTGCCCACCCAGCTTCACCTGGTTCATATTAGACAGCACCGCCTTAGCAACCTTTGGTGAAACATAGCGCGAAAAAGTCTGCTCGACTTGCTCCTTACGTAACAGTCCTGCGGTCATTTCGTTCATCGATTGCATCAAAAACCCTAGCTCATCCTTGCGCTGGTCATTGAGCCGCACCCGATAATCACCCGCCGAAATAGCCTGACCTGCATTGATAAGTTGGTATATAGGCCGGGTCAGACGTTTACCTAATATAAATGAAGCGATGAATCCCAGCACTACCAACAACAACGTCGCCCCACCCACTGTACGGATCGTCTCTTGTTGAGCCACCTCCCTGAGATGGCGATCAAAGGTAATCAGCGCATAACCTGTCGTAACATCCTTAAAGACGATCGGCCGGGAAAAGGAGACCATATCGCTTTGTCGACCATCCTCATTATTTTGTTGCCATTCTTGCTTAGTGACACTCCCCAGCGCAGTCACTATTTGAGCATCACCTGGTACTGCGCCTTTCGCGGCAATAGGCTCTTTCTTTTCGTTATAGAGTGCAGCGCCAAAAATACTATCTTCACCGGCGAGATTTTTGACAATAATCTCCAGACTGAGCTGATCGTTGGCCAATAATGGTTCTCGAGAAAATTCAACCATTTGCCGCAGAACGATATTGCCTGACTCGCTGACCTGCTGTTCGAGAATCTGACTCTGATTATGCACGATAAACAGACCTAACAACGCCATGCCACTACTAATCAACAGTGTAAACACCAACGCCAGTTTGTAAGCAATGGGAAAGTAAGCTGGCAGTAATGCTGTCAATCTGTGGCGGATACTTTTCATGGTGTTTCAGGGATCTATCTAGATCGCTCAGTTATTAACGCACAGAAGTTACAACTGATATCAGTAACAGTTCATCGTTTGTTTTGCAAGGCATCAGCTCGCTGCTAAAGCCATTTTAAATATAAAGACAGCCCATAGAATTGCTTCTTCCCCACCTGTTGAGCATCAAATGTTTCAACAAGCAATTCCCATCCACAATGCCTGGAGCTACTCGCAGCGGGCGCAGGGTGGCGTCAGCACCCGTATCTAGAATGCTAAAGCACCAACCTCCATGGCCAATGGCGGAGCTAGTATCGCCAACATTGTTTTTTTTGTCCAACGTTATGCCCATTTAGTTCAAACTATATATTTTGAATGCACTTCAGATGACCGAAATAACTACCAACATATTGTTACCGTTAAATTTTTATGAGAATGCTCAACACCTCAGTGCTTAAATAAATATCCAACACCTGACATCATCCACCCACTGGCATTAAACATAGAAATATGTTGTGATCAACAAACACATATCGGAGCCAGAATCGGGAGCAACGACGATGACTTACACAAATGATCTGTTAGATGAACTGAACATCCTGTTGCAATTCAACCTCGCAACCACTCAGGAAGGGATCAAGATCCATCAAACCGCCGCCCCTGAGGCCATCACTGCAACTGCACGGCTATTTGCCAAAGGTCTTATCACACAGGCAGATGGCGGCTACCTGACTGACCTGGGACACATTGCCGCAGAACACGCCCAGGCGACCTACGCTATTTTGACTCCCTCCCCTGAGATTTTATTAAAGCCTGCCTCCAGTTAAACGATAAAGAACAACAAGACAATAAACGAGACCATGATGTCTCGTCACAATGCGTGGCAGTTCTCATCCAGATGCCAGTTCTACTATTCTCAGGAGGAATACCGACGATGGAAATTGAAGCGCTAACCAATAAGCTTCATGAACTCAAAGAAAAACAGGTACAAATCGAAACTGCGTGGCGTAAGACTGGCAATCGTGAGTTTCTCGAATTCATGATCGAACTCCTGCCAAAGGCGCTTCAGGCAGAACGTTGCAGCATCTTTATCAATAATCCAGAAGACAATAACGTCTGGATTCAATGCGGCACCGGCCTGCAGGAGAAGCAGATATCCGTTCCCAAAGACAGCTCTATCGTCGGCAAGGTAATCGCCTCCGGTGAAACTATCATTGAAAACAATCTCGCCAATCAGATCGGCGCACATGATACCGTGGCATTCAAAACCGGCTTCACGTCAAAAAGCACTATCTGCATCCCTGTACTC
>CALZHD010000083.1 GCA_945787155.1 uncultured Gammaproteobacteria bacterium
ACCCGGTAGCAAAGGGATTGCCAAAAAATGGTGGGGCATCGGGATACGCATCGAAGACGATATTTTGGTAACAAAGGACGGCTGTGAGATATTAAGCGATGGCGTCCCCAAGACGGTGGATGAAATCGAAGCACTGATGGCGATAACAAATTAATCAGCAACATGCAGAAAACAGCACAACATTTTGACCTGTTAATCATCGGCGGCGGCATGGTCGGCGCAAGCCTCGCCTGTGCGCTTGGCAATCAACCACTGCGCGTCGGCGTCATCGAAGCGGTACCGTTACGCTCAACATCGCAACCAAGTTATGATGACCGCAGCATCGCACTCGCCTATGGCGCGCGTAAAATATTTGAAGGCATGGGTCTGTGGCAACAAGTTGAAGGCATCGTCACACCGATCAAGAAGATTCACGTCTCAGACCGGGGTCACTTCGGCACGACCCGCATGGATGCCGCTCACGAAGGCTATCCTGCACTCGGCTATGTGGTTGAAAATCGCGACCTCGGCCAGCTCTTTGCAAAGCAACTGGCGTCGCTGCCCAATATTGAGCTGATCTGCCCGGCACAGTTGAAAAATTTCACCATCAACGCCGACGATGCCGAAGTGGTGATCGAACAAAATGGTAAGATTCAGACCTTAACCACAAAACTGATCGTCGGTGCAGATGGTGGTCGCTCCGTAGTGCGTCAACTGGCAGGCATTAGTCACACCACTGACGACTACCTGCAAAATGCGGTAATCGCTAATGTGACCCCGGGACGCGGCCACCAAAACACCGCTTACGAGCGCTTCACCGACAGCGGTCCACTTGCCCTGTTACCTATGTCCGAGGGACGCTGCTCACTCGTCTGGACAGTCGCTCGTGACAAGGCTGATGAAATCACCGACTGGGATGATGCAACGTTTTTGACACACCTACAGGAACGCTTCGGCATGCGCCTCGGATTATTGCAAAAGGTTGGCCGACGTCACGCCTACCCCTTGTCACTACTGCGTAGCGACGAACACATTCGCCCACGACTGGCATTGATTGGTAATGCCGCACATGTGCTGCACCCCATCGCCGGCCAGGGTTTTAATCTCGGCATACGTGACGTCGCTGCACTTGCACAAGTGATCGTAGAAGCAAAAGAGACCGATATCGGCACGCTGTCGGTACTCAACCAGTATGACCAATGGCGTAAACACGATCAGGATTGCGTCATCGGCCTCACCGATAGCCTGGTACGGATCTTCTCCAACCAGATCACACCGCTGGTCATCGGGCGCAACAGCGGACTGCTGGCAATGGATATGATTCCACCGCTCAAACGTGCCTTGATGCGCCAGACCATGGGACTTGCCGGCAAACTACCGAAACTCGCGCGTGGTATTCCGCTCCAGTGATTAACGAGAATTTATGATGAACGCTGATTATGATGTAGTGATTATCGGTGGCGGCATGGTCGGCACCACACTCGCCTGCGCACTGGGTAGTAGCGATTTGAAAGTCGCCATCGTCGAAGCACGCCCCGCCGAGATGGAGTGGCCACAAGATAGTATTGGCATGCGTGTCTCGGCGATCACCGCCGCATCACAGCAGATATTCACCAGCCTTGGCGCGTGGGACTCGATCGTCGCGATGCGCGCCAGTCCATTCCGAGAGATGCAAGTATGGGACGCCGAAGGGAATGGTGCCATTCACTTCGATAGCGCCGATATTGGGCAGGATAAACTGGGGCACATCATCGAGAACCGCGTCATTCAAGCGGCCATGACCAAACGCATCGCTGACTTCGATAACGTCGAATTACTCTGCCCCGAGATCCTTGAAGATCAGGATACCAGTGGTGAACTGGCACAACTGCAACTAAAAGAACGCGGCACGATCACCACACGCCTTGTCGTCGGCGCTGATGGCGCCAACTCACGTGTGCGTCAACACGCCAGCATCGAAACCGATGGCTGGCCCTACCATCAGTGCGGTGTTGTCACGACGATACGCACCGAGCTGCCACACCAGGAGACTGCGTGGCAGCGCTTTATGCCCACGGGACCACTCGCCTTTCTGCCACTCAATAATGGTTGCTGTTCGATTGTCTGGTCGACCACACCAGAGCATGCGGATGAACTGCTGGCACTATGCGACGATGATTTTCTCATTGCGTTGTCACACGCTTCGGAACACCGCCTTGGCAATGTGATTGAAGTCGGACCACGCGGCGCGTTCCCACTCAATCGTCAACATGCCAAAACCTACATCGGTAACCACCTTGCATTGATCGGTGATGCTGCCCACACTATCCACCCGCTGGCTGGACAGGGCGTCAACCTCGGCCTGCTCGACGCCGCATCACTCGCTGAAGTACTGCTCGATGCGCACGCCAAAGACAAAGAGATAGGTGCGACACACATCCTGCGCCGTTATGAACGCTGGCGCAAAGGCGACAACCTAATCATGATGACAGCAATGGATGGTTTCAAAAAATTGTTCGGCAGTGAAGCACTACCGCTCAAATGGCTGCGCAATGAAGGACTCTCGATCACCGACAAACTGCCGCCGATCAAAAATCAAATCATGCTGCATGCAATGGGGTACAAAGGGGATTTGCCAACCCTGGCACGCTACGCTACAGCTTAATTATCGAACATATGTCAACTGGGAACACACCAGGCCAGTCTAATCACTTCTTTGAGCAACACGATTTAAGGAATCTCTGATTAACTCTGGGCGGAATGATATTAGATTCAAAATGGTCCAATGCCGCAGTGGACCATTTTGGACTCAGAGCACCCGTTCATGAATAAATCAGAGGTTCCTTAAACTCTACGTTACTATTAAAGCCTACCTGGCGATGGATAACTGAACTGTTCCAAATTTCCCACTGGTCATCCAATCATCAGGCAGATGACAAGATGCTAAGTACTCAGGGTCTGCGCCGACCAGCAGTTCAGACTTCAGCACTCTAAGGATAAGACAACTAGACGGAAAATAAGCTACCGTGTCACTGAGTGGCGTTGAGATGGGCCAGTGTCGATCCTCAACAAGCCTTCGATAATTAGCGTCACCCTTTACAATCACAAGATCACTCGATTTTAACCTGCTTGACAGGTCATCAGGAATATCCTGAAAGTATAAAGGTAGCGTCCAGAATTTATGATTGCATAACACCAACCGTCCCTGATCAATCAATAACTGAAGCTTGTTCGCCCACTCCCTCACCTGCGGCAATGAATTATTTTTCAAACAATCCAGAGTGAACTCTATATCTGTCATTGTGGCATCGGATACAAATACGGGATAAGCCTTACAATGAAGATAAATCGATTTTGCCAAATCAGATTCAAGCAGGTAGCAGACCAAAGCCAGATCTGCTAACAATTCAGTCCCACTGTTATCCAGAATCACATCCAGTCGACTGAGGCATTCCCTTTCTCTTATAAGGCTCGAAACTCCGGAAAGATCATTGATAAGCAGCGAGCTTAACTCACTACCGATAACACCATAATTTTTAATCTCAATATCTCGAGGTAACTGGCTAAGATCGGCACGATTAGACCAAAGTGTTGCTGATAAAAAAAACTCCAGATATTTTAGCGGGTCTTGATGCGAGGCCCGGGATACCTCCAGTACATCAGCATATTCTTTTACATGCAACAGCGCCGAATATAATTCGCGCTCTTTTCTTGCCTTATAAGGATCAATGACATCATTTGAACATGCAGTAAAATAATCTATCGCCTCAAGCACGCGCCTATAAAAATACATCTCCGCAAAAAAGAAAGGTACTTCAAACCATGTTTTACCAAGGTAGGGTTCTACGCAGCTATTCCACTGCAAGCTATCTGTATCATTATTCCAATTAAGCGCTCTAATTTCGCCCATAGCTATTTCAGTAGATAACTTTTGAAGTTCCTCCACCTCATTAGACTTAAGGTTATTATCTATTATGATCTGCTCAATGATATGAGGAAGGCGATTTTTTAACGTGTAACTAGCAAACGAATTAACATCACACCCCAGAATTTCAGGAGGGAGAATTTTGTCATTAGAACCGGAGCGTTTCATCAATGTTTTGCTGGGACTTATTAGAATTAAGAGAATTATTTAGAATGACTAATTAATATTAACACAACGCACTATTGCTGGTTTCAAACAACAGCTCAGCATGATTATTGTTTTTTCATGGCACTGACTACTGCTACCACCTTAAAAGATATAACAACAACTGTTATCGCAGATGACATGAAAAAGAATGCCATTGCAATATCGGACGCCTGCCAGTTTATTTTCCAGGAAAAATATAGCCACGTTAATGCAATGGTTCCAGGAATTGACATACTAACAATTCGACCCAACACACTCGCCATCACATTTCCACCAGGATAGTTTTTATTTACTTCTTTGCCTGATACCTTTTTATGGTGATCTATCGAGGTATATGCTGCAAACATCCCTAAAAAAGCAAAAAAAGCGATCAAAAAACCCAGCACAGGAATGGCATCAAATAAAACACTCATAATACGCCGACTCTCATCCCCAGTAACAGAGCCATCTGACCTTGCTAATATTGCCAGCGTTGCAAACAGAAACCCCTGAATCGTCAGCATCCACGTCATCCGGTGATTTATCAGCGCTTCTTCATGAGCTATCTGACTCCCTAAATGAACTCTTGCCTGCTCTTCATCATATTTTTCTGTGGGCTGAACTTCTTCCACGTCAGTACGCTCTCCTCTTTTATTTACACAACTTAGAAACCTCGATATTAAGTTACTCATACTGTCCATCACTACATTCCAACCTGAAGATAAGACCACTAAAAATAATTATTCTCGAAGTATAGATGTCCGTATTAGAAAAAAGTAGTCACTAGAAATTAGCGATAATCGTAATTCACCTATCCCGCTTCGCGATGCCGCGCCTGTCGACTCTCCAGACTGCGCTTCGCTGAGCGCTTCTGTTGTAGGCTCTGTTGCTCAATCAAAAAGGCGGGCATTGAGCTTAACCCCGAGGCTTGATGATCTTGTCGCAACACCTCAGTCGCAGCTTCACTACTGACACCCACTATCTCTGTCAGATAACGATACAACAACTCAAACAGACGCTTCAATGCCAGACGATGCGTCTGCCCCGTTTCTGCAAATAGCCAGTCACTCAATTGCATAAACCCTTCGAAGGCGTTATCCGCGAGTACGTGTTCCATCGCTTTTTTAAAGCGACCAGAATTGCTGATCATATCCCAGTAGCGTGCGAAACGATTGAGTCTTTGCATGGTAATAAAATCGATACGATCAGTACTGAGAATATTGTACGGTGGATTGGGGTTGTAACGCATTGCGTATTCATCGGTATGGCGCACCAGTGGTGTACCGCGTAAGCGTTTAAGGATGCCGACCTGTATCTCGTGCGGGTTGAGTACCGCGAGCTGATTGAACCCCTGCGCGAAGCTTGTGACATCTTCACCCGGCAGACCGATGATCAGATCTGCATGAATATGTGCATTGCTGTAATTACGTATCCAGCCAAGATTTTCAACACTCTTTTCATTGTCCTGCTTGCGGCTGATCAGCGCCTGCACCTCGGGATTAAAACTCTGGATACCGATCTCAAACTGTAACGCCCCCTCGGGAAAACGCTGGATCATCTCCTTTAACGCCTCGGGTAGATGATCGGGAATCAACTCAAAATGCAGAAAGAGATCATCGCTCATCCGCTCAAGAAAAAACTCCATAATGCGTATACTATCTTTAATCTTCAGGTTGAAGGTGCGGTCGATAAATTTAAAATGACGCGCGCCACGCTCATAAAGTATCTTCATCTCACCCAGAAACAGCTGCTGGTCGAACGCCTTGGCGCTCTTATCGAGTGCCGAAAGACAAAACTCGCACTTGAACGGACAGCCGCGTGAGGCCTCGACATAGATCAAGCGGTTCGCAATATCTTCATCGCTATAGAGTCGATAGGGGAGTGTCAATTCAGAGAGTTTAAAGGGGATCGCATTGATGATCTTTCGTGGCGGCGGCTTATCGGCAAGCAGTTGACGACAGAGCACAGCGAACTCAAGGTCTGCGGCGCCACAGATCACATAATCAGCGAGTTCAGCAATCGGCTGCTGATCCTGTTCAAAACTCACCTCCGGGCCACCCAGCACGATGACGGTTTCCGGGCTCACCTGTTTCAACATCGCCACCAACTGCGTGGTCTGCTCAATGTTCCAAATATAAACGCTCAAGCCAATAATGCGTGGTTTTTCGAGCAGTAGTTTTTCAGCAACATCAATCGGGCGCGCATCGATGATGAATTCACGGATTGCAGTATCCGCTTGCAACTCACCCATATTGGCCAGCAGATAACGCAAACCAAGGGAAGAGTGAAAATAACGAGCATTGAGTGTCGCAAGGATAATCGGTGTCATTGTGCTATTGTGCCATTTTTTCAGCGCCATCGCCCGAGGCAAACCTTGTTAGACATTCTTTACCAGGATGAGCAGCTCATCGCAATCAACAAACCTGCTGGATTGCTGGTACACCGCTCGATGATCGACCGCCATGAGACCCAATTTGCGCTACAAATGGTACGAGATCAGATCGGGCAACGCGTTTATCCAGTACACCGCCTGGACAAACCCACCTCTGGTATCTTGTTATTCGCACTGAGTTCCGAGATTGCCGGCCTGATGACAGAGATCTTCACTGCACGTGAGACACAAAAAGAGTATCTCGCTATCGTGCGTGGTTATTCTGATATGCATCAGGTGATCGATTATCCCCTCAAGGAAGTGCTTGATAAGATGACCGATCGGCAGGCAAAACAGAACAAAGCCGCGCAAAACGCCGTCACCGAATATCAACGTCTAGCAACCGTAGAACTATCATATGCCATCGGTCGCTATCCAACCGCGCGCTATTCGTTAATCAAGGCCAGGCCAAAGACAGGGCGAAAACACCAAATTCGCCGCCACATGAAACATATCTTTCATCCGATAGTGGGTGACACCACCCATGGCGATGGCAGACATAACCAGCTGTTTCGCGATGCTTTTGATTGTCAACGCCTACTGCTACACGCAGCCATACTTGGTTTTGTCCACCCGCTGAGTGGTGACTCGGTCTTGATCAATGCTCCATTGGATAAGTCATTTTCGCACATGGTAGAGATGTTTCCGCTGAAACAACGTATCAACTGAGCTACTTGCGCGATCCATTAGGGCTGATGATCAGAATCGCGAAATATAACGACGAAATTCCATCAAAAAAGGACGTAAATAGAGTGGTTAATGATACTTTGCCAACATCAAAGCCAGAAGCAAAACTTAACCCTGCTACGCTGGGATATCAATCTTATAGTCGGTGGAGTTTTCAACGTATCACCGCAATATAAGATATGCCGTAGATTAAGATAAAACTCCATTAACGCTCAAACTGGCCGCTATATTTACCGATAGGTTAAGCAATAATATTTAACAATTACTGTAGCAAGGCCCTAAGGCTATCGCCAGTGAGATCGCAGCTTCAAATATATTAAAAAACATTAAAATCAATAGATTACTGATTGATCCACCATTTGAAATAATAACGCATGGACGCTGAATTTGTTGTAGCGCATGACAGGCTAGTAAGAAACAGATGATTGAAATATTTTCAACATTACGAGCCAGACTTATCTTTCTGGTTATATTCGCTGTCATTCCCGCGCTGGTTTTGATTGTCTACACAAATTTTGAACAACGCCAGCAGCGCGTATTTGAGTTACAACAAAACGCGACGCAGGTTGCCCACCAAATTTCGCAGAACCAAAACCGGTTATTCTCTGGCGCCCAACAGTTACTGATCGCACTTGCACAATTACCCGAAATCCGTCAACACGATGCGGTCGCTTGCAATAAACTACTCGCCGCCATCCTGGAACAGTTCTCTGACACTTACATTCAATTTGCTGCCTTTATGCCGAACGGCGATCTTTTTTGTTCTGCGCCCGCCAATAACACAGTGATCAATATCGCCGATCGCCACCATTTCAAACAGGTGATCGCAACCCGTAAAGTCGCCATGAGTGGTTATGTTATCAGCCGTCTATTGGGTAAACCATCAGTCTTTCTTTCTCAACCAGCACTGAACAATGATGGCGAGGTAGAAGCGCTGATCAATGTGGGTATGGATCTAGGATGGATAGCTAAGCTGATTGAAGATGCTCAATTACCGCAAGGCACTGTCTTAACGGTATTCGATGCCAACGGCATTACTCTGGCACGTTATCCCGCACCTGAAAAGTGGCTTGGCAAACCAGTGCCAGAACAGGCGATAATAGCTCGCCTGAAGCAGGTAGATAACGAGGGCACGGCCACACTGGATGGGCCGGACGGTATCTCCAGACTCTACGGATTTGTGCCATTAAGCACGCAAAAAACCGATGCCTTTGTTGCTGTCGGTGTACCGTTGTCTTTGGCACTGGCATCGGCTAACGATGCCCTTTTTAGAAACCTTTTGCTACTGGGTCTGGTGACATTTTTTGCCGTTATCGCCGCCTGGCTCGGTAGTCAATATTTCATTGTGCGACCCATTGATGCCCTGGTAAATACTGCCGGTCGACTAAGTAATGGGGATCTAAGTGCTCGTGTAGCACTAACAGAAGGTACTGGAGAACTGAAAAAGCTCGGTCATGCGTTCGATACCATGGCGGCATCGCTGCAACACAAAGAAACCGAAAGGGTTTGTATTGGAAAGGTACTCGAAGAAAAAGAGCAATACATGCGAATGTTCATGCAGTCTACGAGTGATTGCATCTGGAACTGGGATATGGCCACCAATACAGTTGAACGCAGCATAGGCTTTGAACGATTATTCGGATACGATGAACGGATGATCGATCCCAGCCCCAAATGGTGGGCGGATCGACTCCACCCAGATGACAAAGAAAGCGTATTACAAAAGTTTGAAGCCGCCATAGCTGGCGGACGATTGACCTATCGTTATGAATACCGCTTCCAATGTAAAGATGGTTCATATGCCATCATAGATGATCACATCTGTTTCATTCGTGATGACAAAGGCAAGGCCATACGGTCCCTTGGCGCGATGAGAGACATCACAGAGCAAAAACAGGCTGACGAATCGATGCGCATGGCGGCATCGATCTACCAATCGAGCACTGCCGCCATCATGGTCACGGATAAAGACAACCGCATTGTTGACGTCAACCCGGCCTTCACCCATATCACTGGTTATGAATTTGATGATGTCGTCGGCAAAAATCCAAATATATTACAATCTGGAAAACATGATGAGTCATTCTATCGCGAAATGTGGCACGAAATTCTGAACGAAGGGCAGTGGCAGGGTGAGATTTGGGATCGTCGCAAGAATGGCGAGATTTATGCTAAATGGACAAACATCAGTGTCCTACGTCATCCGGACGGCAGCGTGCACCGTCATCTAGCACAGTTTTCAGATATCACAGAGAAAAAACATAAAGACAAGCTTATCTGGACTCAGGCTAATTATGACATACTGACAAACCTTCCCAACCGGCGTCTGCTCCATGACCGCCTGGAACAGGAACTTAAAAAGGCGCGCCGCAACAAACTGCCATTGGCAGTATTGTTTATCGATCTAGATCGATTCAAGGAGATCAATGACACCCTGGGGCACGCCAAAGGAGATCTGCTGCTGATAGAAGCGGCACATCGCATTAGCGGATGCGTGCGCGAAACCGATACCATTGGCCGTCTCGGTGGTGATGAATTCACCGTGATCCTGCCCGAGTTTGGCGACAGACGGCACATCGAACGGATTGCGCAAGATGTCATCGATGCATTGAGCAAGCCCTTCTATTTTGAGAATGATAATAACGGCTACTATATCTCGGCCAGCATCGGTATCACCCTCTACCCGGAAGATGCGGAAAATATTGAAGAGCTGCTAAAGCATGCAGATCAGGCAATGTATCAGGCAAAGCAGGAAGGACGTCATCGTTTTAGCTACTTTATCGGATCCATGCAACAGGAAGCGCAGGAGAAACTTGAGCTGACGAATGACCTGAGGCATGCACTCGAACGCCGAGAGCTACACGTTTATTATCAACCTATCATCGATCTAACCAATGGACATATTGTCAAGTCTGAAGCGTTATTGCGCTGGATACATCCTGATCGAGGTATGGTCAGTCCTGTTATCTTCATTCCTTTAGCGGAAGAGTCTGGTTTGATACATGAGATTGGTAACTGGGTTTTTCATGAGGCGATCAACAATATTGAGAAATGGCGTAAAGAAACTGGATCCGTTTTCCCAGTCAGTGTAAACAAATCACCGGTACAGTTTGAACACACTACCCAGGAGGCTACATGGTCGGATCAACTGGCAAACCTTGATTTACCAGGAAACAGTATCAATGTAGAAATTACCGAAGGATTGCTACTCAAAGAATCGTCCAGGATCAAGCAGCGCTTGCTGGAGTTCCGTAACGGCGGTATTGAGGTATCGATCGACGATTTTGGCACGGGTTTCTCAGCTCTTTCCTACCTCAAAAAATTTGATATTGACTATCTCAAGATAGATCGTTCCTTTATCAGCAAACTGGCAGAGAACGAAAGCGACAGGGTGCTGACCGAGGCCATCATCGTAATGGCACACAAACTGGGTATTGAGACCATTGCTGAAGGCATTGAAACAGAAGAGCAGCGCGATCTGCTAATATCATTTGGATGTGACTATGCTCAGGGGTTCCTTTATTCACCTGCTGTCCCAGCAGATGAATTTAAGAAGATGCTTGAGACACAGTCACAATAATCCCACTAGTAGAAAAGCTATGCTTACCTGAAAGGCCCGACTTACGAAGGGCAAAACAGGCTCAGCTTATTGCCATCCAGGTCACGAAAGTAGCCGCTGTAATACCCACCCTCTCGCACCCCCGGTGCGCCTTCATCAGTGCCACCAAGCGCGAGTGCCCTGGCGTGTAGCGCATCCACGGTGGCGTGGTCTGGCGCATGCAGCGCAATCATCACGCCATTACCCACCGTTGCAGCATTGCCATCATAAGGTTTGATCACAGAAAACATCGGTGCCCCCTCTTCCACTCCCCAGGCGACAAAGGTTTCATAATCAAAGACGCGTTTTGCCCCCAGCCCGTCAAGCAGCTTGTCGTAATA
>CALZHD010000084.1 GCA_945787155.1 uncultured Gammaproteobacteria bacterium
TTTTTTACCTTTGCCTTTTTTCTTTTTGTCATCGTCGTCATTATCAAGCCCCATGTCAATGCGGCGCGTAATGTACCACTGCTGCAGGATCGACAGGATGGCGTTGACCACCCAGTAAAGCACCAGCCCTGACGGAAAGAATGCAAAAAAGAGGGTGAAGATAAACGGCAGTGCCGCCATGATCTTCGCCTGCATTGGATCGGGTGGCTTCGGATTCAGCTGCTGCTGAATGTACATCGTCAATCCCATCAGCAACGGCAGAACATAAAAAGGATCTTTCGTTGACAGGTCATTCAGCCAGAAAATAAAACTCGCCTGTCGTAGTTCAACACTCTCTAGCAGCACCCAGTAGAGCGCAATAAAGACCGGGATCTGTACCAGCATTGGCAGGCAGCCACCCATCGGGTTGATCTTCTCTTTCTTGTAAAGCTCCATCATCGCCTGACTCATGCGCTGACGGTCATCAATATAACGCTCACGAATGGCGGTAATCTTGGGTGTGACCTTACGCATGTTGGCCATCGAGCGATAACTCTTTTCAGAGAGCTTGTAGAAAGCGAGCTTGATCACTAACGTCACACCAATGATTGCCCAGCCCCAGTTACCCACCAACTCATAGAAAAACTTAAGCAGCCAGAAAAGTGGTTCTGCAATCAGCGTTAGTATGCCGTAGTCAACGGTTAGCACGAGTCCTTCGGCAACGGGCTCAAGACGCTCCTGTGTTTTGGAACCGACATAAAGGCCACTCGAAAATATATTGGTTGCGCCATCTTCAACCACCACCTCAGGGGAGACTAACCCTAATGTGTAGCGACCATCATCGAGCGCTTTACTATAATAGTGGTTGGTTTCATCTTTAGTAGGAATCCATGCGCCGATAAAATAGTGCTGAATGATCGCGGCCCAACCATCACTGATGTCACGCGCAAGATTTGCATCTTCCATGTCACTAAAGTGAATTTTCTCGTAGCTCTCTTCATTACTAAAGATCACACCACCGGTATAGGTGTGAATAAAGAAAGAACTTTCACTATCGGCAGCGGCGGTACGTTGAAGTTGTCGATATTGATGTCCGCGCCATGGCTGACCGCTATTATTAATGATCTGGTGATCCACTTCGATCAGAAAACTATTGCGCTTGAAGGTATAAGTTTTGATCACGGTGATGCCATCTTCACTCACCCAGCGCAGCGGTATCTTTAACTCATCACTGGTACTGGTCAGTGCGTAATCCAGTTGGTCTGCTTGATAGACTGCATGATGATCCGGCGCGGAGCTGCCAGACAACAGGCCACTTTGCGCGATAAAGAGTCTAAAGCCTTTATCTTCCATTAAACGAAATGGGATATCAGGCGTACTGGCGGCAACAGGATAAGTAAGCAGGTCAACTTTACGAATATCACCACCGACGGTATCAATCTCAATATCATAGAGATCTGTCAGCACATGGATGCGCTTATCAGTGTTGAGCACCTGGCTCATTGGTGCCACACTCGGTGCCGCTGCGGGGACAGATGAAATCTGCGGCCTGTCCTGTTGCGTCACGCCATTGTCTGGTACTAGTGGTTGCTGGGTAACCCCTTGATCGGGCAGTGCAGAGATGACGGGCGCAACGGCTGGCGTCGCCTTGGGCTTAACGTAGTCCTCTTGCCAGGCCTGCCACAGCAGAAGCAGTATAAACGAGAGTCCAAAAAAGAGGATGGTTCTTTGATTATCCATTTATATTTGTCATTCTTCGTTTGATGCGCTATTTATTTTTGCCAGGGTTAACATATTGTAAAAGCCGCTATCCGAGTGCTATTTTGAATTTTTATTTTCTGGCACCAGATCTATCCCACCTTCGTGCCAGGGGTGACATCGGCAGATACGACGTAATGACATCCAGCCACCTCTAATCGCACCAAACCGTGTTATTGCCTCTTGTGCATAACACGAGCAGGTGGGGTAATAACGACAATTGCTGCCAAACAACGGACTAAGACAGTAACGATAGAATTTTATTAATATTAAAAGTACTATCTTCATGCTGACAATGTTGTCCAGAGCTTATCCAGGGCGCTATCCAGACGGGCATTATCTTTTCTGGCCAGTCCAGGACGAGCGATGACGAGGACATCATAGCCACCGATTCGGTTTTTTTCCTGTCTGAATCGCTCTCTTACAATTCGCTTAAAGCGATTTCGTTCTACCGCTAGTTTCGAACATTTCCTGGAAACTATTAAACCAAGTCTGGGATAGCCCAGGCCATTTTCACGTACAAGTAACGTATGATCTCTACTTGGTATCTTGCGTGCTTTGTCAAAAACAAACTGAAACTCTTGTGGTTTTGTCAGTCTGAAATCACGGCAAAATTTGTTAGGTGTCAGCTGTAATAACCTGAATTATTGTTTTTATTACTTATAATATCAGGCGCTTAAACGAAGGCGGCCTTTAGCTCGTCTTCTTCTGATAACTGCGCGGCCACCGGGGGTGCTCATGCGTGCACGGAAACCGTGTGTACGCTTACGTTTGATATTACTTGGCTGAAATGTACGTTTCATCTGTGTGTCGTCCGTTAAAATCGATTAAAACCAAAAAGCTGCTTGGTCAGGCAGTAAAATAAAGCAGGGAAGAATACCTATTTACCTACCGTAGTGTCAATAAATATGATTTTAATCACTCTGTCGTGATGCTACTGGTCTGATCTCTGGAACAGGTATAGAATCACCCCTCTCAGCCACACCCTTACCTATTTGCTGGAGTTATTTAGTGCCGTTATCGCTTTGGAAAAAGTGCCTGGATCACCTTGAAAGCGACCTTTCCGCGCAGCAGTTCAATACCTGGATTCGTCCTTTACACGCTATTGAGAACAATGGAGCGCTGCGTATTCTGGCGCCCAACCGCTTTGTTCTGGACTGGGTTAATGAGCGCTTTCTTGAACAAATTACGCTGATCTTAAAACGCTATCAAAAAGGTGAAGATGCCCTCGCTATTAGTCTTGAAATTGGTACAAAACGGAGTTCACAGGACAGTGAGCCAAAAGCTGCCAGCATCGAAAAAACTAAAGAAAAACAAACAAATGCATTTTCACCTAAAACTGCTGGTATCGAAATTAATCACGTCTCAAGCCTACAATCCGGCTTTACGTTTGAGACCTTCGTGGAAGGTAAATCGAATCAATTAGCACGCGCAGCTTCCGTGCAGGTGGCAGAGAACCCGGGGGGAGCGTACAACCCACTTTTCATCTATGGTGGCTCTGGTTTAGGTAAGACACATCTAATGCACGCCATTGGTAATGAGATGGTAGCTAAAAATCCAAAATCACGTGTTGTATATATTCACTCAGAGCGTTTTGTGGGCGACATGGTAAGGGGACTGCAACATAATGCCATCAACGATTTTAAGCGTTACTATCGCTCTGTGGATGCATTACTGATCGATGATATCCAGTTTTTTGCCGGAAAAGAACGTTCACAAGAAGAGTTTTTCCATACTTTCAATGCGTTACTTGAAGGACAACGTCAGGTTATTATGACCTGTGATCGCTATCCTAAAGAGGTAGGCGGTCTTGAGGAGCGCCTTAAATCCCGTTTCGGCTGGGGATTAACGGCAGCGATTGAGCCCCCTGAACTCGAAACGAGCGTTGCAATCCTGGTGAGTAAAGCTGCACAGTCTCGTGTCGAACTGGCCCATGATGTCGCATTTTTCATTGCAAAAAGAATTCGCTCCAATGTACGTGAACTTGAAGGTGCGATGCGACGGGTGATCGCCACTTCTCGCTTTACCGGCCAGGCAATCACAGTGGATTTTACGAAAGAGGCGCTAAAAGATCTGCTGGCACTGCAGGATAAACTTGTCACGATCGAGAACATTCAAAAAACCGTTGCCGATTATTATAAAATTCGCGTGGCAGATCTTTTATCAAAAAGACGCTCACGCTCAGTAGCACGTCCTCGTCAGGTTGCGATGGCATTATCAAAAGAACTTACAAGCCATAGCTTGCCGGAAATAGGTGATGCCTTTGGTGGGCGTGATCACACCACAGTGCTGCATGGCTGTCGCAAGGTTAAAGAATTAAAAGAAAGTGATTCACGTATCAACGAAGATTATGCCAATCTGTTGAGAACACTAACAACATGATGTATATATCATGTGTATAACTATTGTCCTGTTGATAACTCGATATTTATCCACAAGTAATCCAGTTAATATTAACGTTTTTTACGTACCGTTAACCACAGCTTAATAACAGATTAACTTATTGAAATTAAAAAGTATTTCAACAAAATAATCAAAAAACAAGACTCTCTAATAGTAACAATAACAAAAGTACATAATATTTAATTATGAAATTTACTATTCAACGCGAATCCCTGATAAAGCCTTTACAGATGGTAAGTGGTGTTGTTGAACGACGACAAACGCTACCCATCTTATCTAACATCATGGTGAAGATTGCAGACCATCAGTTATCGATGACAGCGACTGATCTTGAAGTTGAAATGTCGATACAGATTGCCTTGCCTGATCAACAGAAAAGTGAACCTGGTGAGATAACCATTCCAGCACGTAAATTTATGGACATCTGTCGTGCGCTTCCAGAGGGTGTCACTATCAACATTACAATCGATGCTGATCGTGCAGTTGTTAAAGCTGGGAAAAGCCGCTTTGTGCTTTCAACACTTTCCGCAGACGATTTTCCAGGGATTGATGCAAATAAAGATCTGCTTGAATTTTCAATGCCGCAACGAGAACTCAAACAGGCAATTGAACGCACTCAATTTGCGATGGCTCATCAAGATGTCCGCTACTACCTTAACGGGATGCTACTTGAAATCAGCACTAACGCACTGAGATTAGTTGCTACTGATGGCCATCGTTTAGCACTTTGTGATCAACCATTTGATTCAAAACAAAAAGAAAATCAACAAGTTATAATTCCACGAAAGGGTATAATGGAAATTGCAAGATTACTTGAAGATTCTGATACTGCTGTCAATATTCAACTCGGTACAAACTATATCCGCGTTATCACAGAAGGGGTAAGTTTTACTTCAAAATTGATTGATGGGCGCTTCCCTGATTATCAAAATGTACTTCCTGATGGTGGTGACAAGATCGTAATTTGCGATAAAAGTGAATTAAAACAAGCATTAAGCCGTGCATCTATCTTATCAAATGAAAAATATCGTGGTGTACGCCTTCAATTCAGTAGTGGGTTATTACGAATCTTCGCTCATAACCCAGAACAAGAAGAAGCAGAAGAAGAGCTCACGATTGATTACAACGGGGCTAATCTAGAAATAGGATTTAATGTCACATATTTAATGGATGCAGTGTCTGCATGTACTACGGATAATGTCTCTTTATCACTCTCTGATGCCAATAGCTGTTGCATGATCCAACCACAGGGGGCAAGCGGTTGTAAGTATGTCGTTATGCCGATGCGCCTCTAATCGTTAAACTGATGATCTAATAATTTCTAACCCCCTGCTTTTCTACTCATTATGTGGCTTCAGCGCCTCGATATTCGAAATGTCCGAAATTTGGTAGATGTGTCATTTAAGCCATCAGCTCGTTTAAATATCATTGATGGCTTAAATGGTAGTGGTAAAACCAGCCTGCTAGAGTCGATTTACCTACTTTCTTGCGGAAAATCATTCCGTACTCACCGCTTCGCTAATCTACCCACGCAAGGTTGTGACTGGATGGGTGCCTACGCAAAGCTATCAGACAACAATAATCGTTTAATATCTGTCGGATTCGAGCATCGTGATGGAAAAAATCTCATTAAGGCAGAAGGTAAGCGGTTACAGAAGGCCTCTGAATTAGCTAATTATTTACCTGTCGTCGTTATTCATCAGGAGAGCCAACGTGTCTTTACTCAAAGTCCTAAATATAGACGGGCATTTGTTGATTGGGGTGTGTTCCACGTGGAACAAAGCTTTTTATCTACCTGGCAACATTTTTCACGGGCATTAAAACAACGCAATGCCGCGTTAACCCAGCGCAACAGTTCTATCTCTCTTGATCATTGGAATCTGGAACTTAATCAAGGTGCTATTTTAATTGATAGTTATCGCCGCAAATATTTAGAAGAATTCATTCCGTTGTTTAATTATTATGCAACAGAATTATTGACGATTAATGGTGATATTACGATTGAGTACAAACGTGGCTGGAGCGATAAGGAGGACTATCTTTCTGTTTTAAACACCTCCACCGTGCGTGATCGACTTTTGGGTTACACGCAGAAAGGGCCACATCGAGCAGATATCTCCTTCAAGCTAAATGGGGTGCCACTACACGAATATGTTTCACGAGGCCAACAGAAACTCCTGGTATGCTCGCTTTATATTGCACAAGCATCACTGTTTTCTAAGATAACAAGCCAGGCTTCACTTTTTTTAATCGATGATGTCGCTGCAGAATTAGATAATGTGCACATAGATCGACTAATGGAACTACTGAATGGGCTAGAGGCACAAATATTTGTTACCACGCCTGATAAATCATTGTTAGACACCTCGTTGTTTCCTGAAACAAAGATGTTTCACGTGGAACATGGCAAAGTGACAGAGGTGCTATAATGCTATCTTTTTTGGACGACGGCTAAGAATGAGCAACGAGCAGAATTATGATTCTTCTAGAATCAAGGTGTTAAAAGGCCTTGATGCTGTACGTAAACGTCCGGGTATGTATATCGGCGATACCGATGATGGCACCGGTCTGCACCATATGGTCTTTGAGGTAGTTGATAATGCGATTGATGAAGCCCTCGCTGGGTTTTGTACCGCGATTGAAGTCACTATTCATAGTAATGGCTCAGTGACTGTTTCAGATAATGGCCGAGGTATCCCAGTTGATATTCATGAAGAAGAGGGTATATCTGCCGCAGAAGTGATAATGACGGTGCTTCATGCTGGGGGTAAGTTTGATGATAATACTTATAAGGTCTCGGGTGGGTTGCACGGTGTTGGTGTCTCAGTAGTCAATGCATTGTCAGAAGAGTTGCGTTTGACTATTCGTCGTAATGGTGAAATTTATCAGCAGGAATATCGTATGGGGAATCCTGTAGCGCCACTAGGTCCTATCGGTGAAACCGAGCAAAGCGGCACAGAAGTCCGTTTTAAGCCTAGTACAGATATTTTCGGTACGGTTGATTTTCACTATGATATTTTGTCAAAACGACTACGTGAACTTTCATTTTTGAATCGTGGTGTTTGCATCAAATTAAGTGATGAAGCAGCAGATAAACATGATGTTTTTGAATATGAAGGTGGTATACAGGCCTTTGTAGAGCATTTGAATAAAAATAAAACACCACTGCATAAAACTGTAAACTATTTCAGCATTGAAAAAGATGATGTCGTTGTTGAAGTTGCGATGCAGTGGAATGATTCCTATCAAGAAAACGTTTTCTGTTTCACCAATAATATTCCTCAAAATGATGGTGGAACACACCTTGCTGGTTTTCGCGCGGCACTGACTCGAACTATTAATAGTTATATCGACAATGGTGGGATAGCCAAGAATGCAAAGGTCTCAACCACTGGCGATGACTCAAGAGAAGGACTTACCGCGGTATTGTCGGTGAAAGTACCTGACCCAAAATTCTCCTCGCAGACAAAAGAAAAGCTGGTTTCATCTGAAGTGAGGCCAATTGTCGAGGCGGTTGTTTCATCGAAGCTGCAGGATTTTTTGCTCGAAAACCCGGCAGAGGCAAAGGCGATTACTGCTAAGGTGGTCGATGCTGCACGTGCTCGCGAAGCCGCACGTAAGGCTCGTGAGATGACGCGCCGTAAAGGGGTACTCGATATAGCCGGTCTGCCTGGTAAACTGGCCGATTGTCAGGAAAAAGATCCAGCACTCTCTGAACTGTTCCTGGTGGAGGGTGATTCCGCGGGTGGCTCAGCTAAACAAGGTCGGGACCGCAGGAATCAGGCGATTCTGCCACTAAAGGGTAAAATCCTGAATGTAGAAAAAGCCAGGTTTGACAAGGTGTTATCATCAGTTGAGATTGGCACGCTGATTACCGCGCTGGGTTGTGGGATCGGTCGTGAGGAATATTTCCCGGATAAATTACGCTATCACCGCGTCATCATAATGACCGATGCCGATGTTGATGGTTCACATATTAGAACCCTAATATTAACTTTCTTTTATCGTCAGATGATCGAATTGATTGAGCGGGGACATGTCTACATCGCTCAGCCACCGCTGTATAAGGTTAAGAAGGGAAAACAGGAACGTTATGTTAAGGATGATAATGAGTTAAATAGTTATCTGTTACAAATGGCACTCGATGGCGCGAAGTTTTCTGTTGCAGAGGGGGTTCCGCCTATTAGTGAGGAGGCTTTGGCTGACTTAGCACAACGTTACATGTCAGTGTTGAATACAATTCAGCGGATGTCAAAACGAATTAGTGCTAATGTACTGGAAAAAATTATCTATATGGAGCCATTACAAGGTGAAGCGCTACTCGATAATGAAGCGGTGAAGCGCTGGTTTGCTGAGCTTTCGTCACAGCTCAATAGTAGTGATGATACCACTGCACGTTATGAGATTACGCTAAATCAGGATGATGATGATCTATCCTGGAAGGGCGATATTAGTGAGTATGTTCATGGGGTTGCGACTGTACGTACGCTTAATAGTGAATTTTTCGATTCAGCTGAGTACCGTATCATGGCAGAACTCGGTGAAAAACTTATTGGTCTGATTGGTGAGGGCGCGAGTATTTGCCGCGGTGAGCGCCGACAAGAAGTAAGCAGTTTTAAAGAAGTCTACCAATGGCTAATGGCTGATGCGAAACGTGGGCAGCAGATTCAGCGCTATAAAGGATTGGGAGAGATGAACCCTGACCAGTTATGGGAAACCACTATGGATTCAAATACACGACGATTATTGCAAGTGAAAATTGAAGATGTTGTTGCCGCCGATGAGATCTTTACCACTTTGATGGGTGATCATGTCGAACCACGCCGTGAATTTATCGAAAAGCACGCCTTGACAGTCGCAAATCTCGACGTCTAGTTTATTAAGGTTGTATCTTGTGCTAGCACAATAGCGTTGTAATGGATTGTGCTAGCCGCTATTTGTATCATGAGGTTAGTGAGTTGAATAAATCCACAATGTAATCAGAGGTTACAGGTTGGTTTGTTATTCATAATAGGCTTGTGCAGTAAGTGATTAATATTAGGATTGTACTTCATATTCTAATGATATTTGTAAGGTAATATTAAGATTTATTTTTGTTATTAATATGACATAACTTGACCACTGTCACGCTTGCACTTAAGCTTCATTTTTTACGTCAGTTTACTTTGGGGGGAAGGGGATATGACAGCAGCACTAGTGGCAATATTTTGCCTGGTTTTAGGCGTGGTATGCGGATTGCTTTTTGGGAGAGCAACCAATGCACCCTATCAGGAGGCACAAGGTCTGAAAGATTCGCTTGAACAAGTACAGTCTGAGTATGAAACTTATAAATCAGAAGTGACTCAGCATTTCACAAAGACAGCTGAGCTTGTCAATTCAATGACGGATAACTACCGCAATGTTCATACACATCTTGCAAGCGGCGCACAGACGCTGTGTACAGGGGCTCTTCAACTAGAATCGATGAACGCCAAAGAGGCGCTGGAAGCCCAACCTGAAGAAGTGACAGAGTCAGTGATGACAGATGAACCAACTACAGAAAAAGCTACAGCTGAGGCGGCATCGAATGATTCCCACGTCAATGATGAGGTAGCAGAAGTAGAAGCAACCTCGACCGAAAAAGATAGTGAGGTGGAGCAGATCAAAGTTGAAGCGGGTACCGTGAAGCAGGAAGAAGTAACTGATGTAGCGGCAAAGCCTGATGAAAAGGTGCCAGCTGAATTATTGGCTGACGCAGCGGCTGCAGAGCAGAAACAGAGCGAAGGCCGTATTCACTGATTACACTGTCAATGATCACGGGTATATAACAAGGGGGCCTTAAGGCCTCCTTTTTTATGTGTTTCTTTCCAGTGTAATGAAACTATAAGGGTAGCGATTTTTGTCGTCAGTATCACAATCGATACGTTCGATTTCGCACCATTCGGCATCATCCAGCGTTACAAAATAAGCATCACCCTCAAAAGAGTGATGAATAATTGTAAGATAGATACGTTGTGCGATTGGCAACGCCTGCTGATAAAATGATGCGCCACCAATAATCATGACTTCAGGCGCCTCTTGAGTCAGTGCAAGCGCTTCATCGATACTATTCACGACGAAGCAACCTTCTGCGGAATACGACCTGTTGTTTGTGATAATGATATTGGTGCGGCCAGGAAGTGGGTGACCTATTGATTCAAAGGTCTTGCGTCCCATTAGAATCGGTTTACCCATCGTCACTGATTTGAAGTGTTTAAAATCAGCAGGTAGATGCCACGGTAGTGTGTTGTTGATACCAATAACGCGATTGGATGCCATTGCGGCGATCAGAGATATTATCATCGTCTTATACCGCGACGGGCGCCTTGATGTGAGGGTGCGACTGATAACCGCTTAGCTCAAAGTCTTCAAAGTGAAAATCGAAGATAGAGTTTATCGCTGGATTGACATGCATGGTTGGTAGTGGATAGGGTGCACGAGATAGCTGTAAGTCCGCTTGCTCAAAGTGGTTTGAATAGAGATGGGCGTCCCCGAGCGTATGGATAAATTCGCCTACTTTAAGGCCCGTTACCTGAGCAATCATCATAGTGAGCACGGCATATGAGGCGATGTTGAATGGCACGCCAAGAAAGATA
>CALZHD010000085.1 GCA_945787155.1 uncultured Gammaproteobacteria bacterium
GAACAACTCGCAGCGATTACCAAAGGGGTACTGTTACTGACCGCGACACCAGAACAGCTGGGCAAGGCGAGCCACTTTGCGCGCCTGCGCCTGCTCGACCCCGACCGCTTCCCCGACCTCGACCGCTTCATCGATGAAGAACAGCACTATGCCCCGATTGCCGAAGCGGTTGAGGCGCTGTTAGGCCAACAGCCATTAAATGAGCGTACGCGCGCCACGCTTGAAACGACCCTCAACGAAGGCGATAACCAGCCATTGCTGGATAAACTCAATCTGCTTGACGGTACCCATGCGGACGATGAAATCACTGCTAGAAACGAGTTGACCGAACATCTGCTCGATCGTCACGGCACCGGACGCGTACTCTTTCGCAACACCCGCGCCGCCATCAAAGGGTTCCCTGAACGTCGTGTCAGCGGCTACCCACTGCCACAACCGGCGACCTACCGTGACTGCCTGTTACAGCTAATGCTTGATCAAGCGGTCGATACCCGTCAGCTACTCTGCCCCGAACTCGCCTACCAGGCTGTGGCGAGTGGCGCTTCATGGGATAGCCTCGATCCACGTGTCGAATGGCTCAGCCACAAGTTAAAAGAGCTAAAATCCGCCAAGGTGCTGGTGATCGCCGCAAATGCCGGTACCGCGATGGATCTCGCCGATGCGTTACGCAAAAAAGATGGCGTCTATCCTGCGCTGTTCCACGAGCATCTCTCGATTGTCGAGCGTGATCGTGCCGCGGCCTATTTTTCTGACCCTGAATACGGCAGCCCGGTGTTGATCTGCTCCGAGATTGGCAGTGAGGGACGCAACTTCCAGTTCGCCCATCACCTGATCCTGTTTGATCTGCCACTTAACCCGGATCTGCTGGAACAGCGTATCGGGCGACTTGATCGTATCGGCCAGAAAAACACCATCGACATCCATGTGCCATACATGGAGAAGACCGCGCAAGAGGTAATGTATCGCTGGTATCACGAAGGACTTAATGCCTTTGAGCAGACCTGCCCGGCGGGTCATAACGTCTTCACTAAACTGATGCCGACGTTGATCGAGACGCTGTATCAAATAGATGCCAGTGACAATAATGATGACGATAATGATCTGACATCGCTGATCACCACCACGCAGAAGATTCACACAGAACTGAATGACGCATTGCAACACGGCCGTGATCAGCTGCTGGAATACAATTCGTGCCGTCCACTGGTTGCCAGTCAACTGAAGGCAAGCGCGAGTCAAAATGAAAACAGTGAACTGCTATCCGAATACCTCATCCAGGTGTTTGACTGTTACGGCATCGAAAGCGAACATCACAGCGATGCGTGCCAGATTATTCGCCCCGGTGACCACATGCAGAACAGCAGCTTTCCTGGTCTGCACAGCGAAGGGATGACGATCACCTATGAACGTGACACCGCACTGACCAATGAAGATGTCCACTACATCACCTGGGAGCACCCACTCACCACGGGTGCAATGGAGATGTTACTTAACAACGAACAGGGAAACACTGCGATTGCAGCGATCAAACACCCTGCTATTAAGGCGGGCACACTGCTGCTGGAATGCCTCTTTATACTGGAGAGTAGCGCCAATAACGCATTACAATCGAACCGTTATCTGCCACCGACACTGATCCGCGTGATGATCGACCCACAGGGACGCGACTACAGCAACGAGCTCTCCAGCGAAGCGCTACAACAGATTCGTGCCAAGGTTGACCGAGAGACCACGCGCAAGATCATTCGTGCCTTTGGTAAAAAATTGCGCGAGATGGTGCCACTTGCCGAGCAGCAGGCAGAGAAACTAGTCCCTGCCTTCCTGCAGCAGGCGCAACAGCGTTCGCAGGCGATGCTCAACCGAGAGATCAATCGTCTCAAGGCGCTACAGAAGGTCAATCCCAATGTGCGTGACGAAGAGGTTCAGTTTTTCGAAGAGCAGATGGCAGCACTGACACAGGCACTGAAAGATGCGCACCTGCGACTCGATGCTGTACGTGTGATCATCAGCACCTGATGGCAATCAAGGCCACGATCTTTAAGCTTGACCTGCAGGTCGATGACATTGATCGTCACTACTATCAGCCGCATCAACTGACGATCGCACGCCATCCGTCAGAGAACAATGAACGGATGTTATACCGGATCCTCGCCTTTGCGTTAAATGCTCATCAAGAACTGCTCTTTACCAAAGGGATAAGCAGCATCGACGAGCCGGATCTATGGCGTCATTCTGCCAATGGCGAGATCAAGCAGTGGATTGAACTTGGACAACCAGATGAAAAACGACTGCGCAAGGCGTGCGGGCGGGCGCATCAGGTTCAGATCTACATTTATAGTGCGAGAAGTGGCCAACTATGGTGGCAACAGATCTCCGAACGTACAAAAAATATCAGCAACCTCGCCGTTGACCTGCTCACCATCAATGATGACTGCCGCATAGACTCGCTGATAACGCGTCAGATGCAACTCAACTGCACCATTCAGGATGGTACGATCTGGCTACTGACATAGCTTCCTCATCCACGCATCTGTGAAGGCGCGATGGGGCGCCCTAAAAGGGCGCTTACACCATAAGTCCGTTACAGCTGAGTACTTAGTATTTAGGAACTTGGTCTCACCTATCACAAGTCAGGCTGATACTCATCCGCATCCAAACGCTTAATCCGTGATGAAAAGGCCTTATGAAACATCTCGAGTTTTTCTTTTAGCCACTCATGCTGTGAATCCCACAACTCACAATCAGTAGGATCGTAACTTCTCTTTATAGCTATCCAGCTTTCCTTCTTTTCGGGCTTCTCATCCCAATCTAAGGCTTCCCCAAATTGATCCTCCACATCCTCTTTTGCTTCAGTAAGCAAATGAAAGTGGGCCTTAGCATCAGGCCCAGTCAAGACCAGTGCTACCCCAACAAGCTTATCTCGAGTATTTACAGTTGCAGTTAAATGGAAATAGCTTCTACCAATAGCAAGATTGGTCCAATGCTGTGGTAACGCCTTCTGCGGTCTAAGAGTCTTTGAATTCTCTAATAAGTGCTCTCTAAATTGAGACCAATATTCAAGCTGGAGCTTCTTGGTATCAGAATACGATTCTGCATGAACGTTAGCAGCAGCTTTCGTTACTGACTTCGTCCAATCATTAGGTTTAGAAGCCACTTTAAAATTTGGAGCGACCGGAGATGTGCCAATACGCCACAACTCTATTTCCATACCAAAGAAATTAATGCGATCATCAGTAATTTCATTTAACCAGTCGAGTGCACCCCGGTGCTCATCAGTAAACCGCTGAGCTATCCACACAATCGAGACAGCGTTCAAACCTGCTGCATATGTTAATAACTACCCGAGGTGTACATGGTCAGTACGTTCAAGCTGGTTCTCAACCAATACCCAATCACCACTAACCGTATTCTTACAGAGTATGTCGGCACGAAAAGGGCCGACATCTTGTTCAGTTCCTTCGACTTCGAGCTCTATACCGATTGCCTCACCTAGTAACTCAATGTTTTCTTCCTGAGCCAACCACGGGGTAAAGTCGGATGCCTCTGTTTGCCAAATATTTCTAAGATCTACCTTTTCTAATTTTCCGAGCGTACCAGACATGCCCCCTCCTTTGTCTTATTCGCTTATTGCAAAATATTCAATAGCACCGCACCCAGAACCCAGCTCTGAGCACTTGGCACTATGGGCTAAGCACTTGGAACAACCACCCACTATCTTTACAGCCTTACAAAACCAAACCCGCACCGTTCACTCTCAGCCATTCTTTACGCTCTCTGTAATCTGGCATCACTTTATCCACCTCATTCCAAAATGCATCAGCATGATTTCGGTGATGAATATGACAAAGTTCGTGGACGATGATGTAGTCGATGACTTTTGGTGGTGCCATCATGCATTTCCAGTGAAAATCTAAAGCATCATCTTTACTACAACTTGCCCAGCGGTAATTCATTTCTTTTACTTTGACCGAAGTGGGTGTCACGCCGACTTTTGCAGCGTAAAAACGAACACGCTCTTTGATACGCATTAGCCCCTTGTCCGAGTAATAAGTTTCAAATGCCTTTTTGGCGGCATCAGACCCACCTTCGTCAATCAACTTACGATTAAGGCAGAACCGTCCTTCTTTAAGCTTCAAGTCGCTCTCTTGCTCTGCAACAAGTGACAGGCGATAACAGCGTCCCAGATATAGGAAGGTTTCACCGTTAATCCACTCACGTACAACTGCAGTGGCATTTAAGTCTCGCCACTCTGCCAGGTTGCGATAAATCCACATACGCTTGCTTTCCACTACAGCATCTACTTGCTCAGGGCTGTAATCCACAGGTGGGCGCACCACAATCTCGCCATTGCGTTCTATAACTATGTCGGTGGTCTTTCTTTCACTGCCTGGCAGCAGTTTGTAATCAATATCACGCACTCGCCTGGCATTCATGATTGCTCCCCTTCAGCGGCACCTTTAATCAGCTCATCGTGTCGGTTCCTGGCCAGTTTCATAATCTCTACAGCAACCCGTTCGCGCTTTTGTTTAAGTTCTGTAATGCCAGTTAAGGTTAAAGCCGTTTTAATGTCACTGCGGGTTTTCTTTTGTTTGTCGGCATTATTCCAAAAATCGATGCTGCCAATGCTCTCTTGCAGAGTGTCTACGATGGCCTCCATCAATACCTTCATTGTTGCTTTAGCGCCCATTGGCACTTCACCATTTTCAAAGGCTTCATTAGCTATATGCTCGTAGAAGGTTGTGGCTTCCTTGCTCATGCCACCCTCACCAGCTTTACGGCCCTGTATCGCTTCTGTGCGCAGTTTATCCAACTCCTCGGCCAACTTCTCCCACTGATCCTGATACTGGTCGATCAGGTTTTCAACCTTTTGTGACAGACTCTTGTAGAAGGCAGGGTCTTCATCATGATGTACGGTGCAGTGTTTTCGAATGGCATGTTCCATTTCGCTGGCCTTGGCCTCCGCATTACCAGCAGCATGTTTATTAAGCTGGGTGATAAAGTCCTCTGACAACAACTCTACTGGCGGCACCTTAGGATTAATACCCAGGCTGATCAAATGCTCATTGATCAGATCACGCACCTTCTGCCCCGCATCCCCAAGATTCAGGCTCTCATCCTTGTAACGCTCTTTAGCCACACGCAGGATATATCCCAAACGCCTGGCGGGCACCCGATAGGCATGAGCGGCCTTATGCGGCAGAATAATGTCCAGACTCATCAGGAACTTTTTCAGATAGACATCAAAGTCCGCCCGGATCTTTTCATCCTTCAGCAGCTTGACCGCCTCATGCACCACCGCCGCATCGGCTTCAATGTTTGGCAATTCCCCCTCAACAAATTCACGCAGCTTTGCCACCTTATGCTCGGCAAACAGCTGCAGCAGCCGCTGATAACGCTCTTCCAACACCGGCACTTCAGAGGAGATACTTTTTAACCCATCGGCCAGTTCCTGTTGCTCATCTGCCGCCGCGTAGAGGGTCAAGGCATCGGTCAGATTATGGGTAAGGCCAATGTAGTCGACCACATAACCCCGCTGCTTGCCCTTCTTTACTCGATTGGTACGAGCGATAGCCTGTAGCAGGGTGTGCTCTTTAATCTTTTTATCGATGTACATCACCTGTTCGATGGGCGCATCAAAGCCGGTCAGCAACATGTCACACACCACCAGAAAACCGATGCCCGTATAGGTTTTATCCGGGTCATCAAAATCAAATGCCTTGCAGAAGTTATCCACCACATTCCAGGCTCTGGCCTGTTTACGTGCCTCGGTAATATAGGCCGCCTCATTGGTGCCATCACTGGAGATCACCACCGCCGCCTTTACAAAGCGCACCTTTTTGATCAACTCATGATCCAGCTCTGGCTCAGCCTCCAGCTCGGCCACCGTCTCAGCCAAGGCCCCGTGAATTGCCTTCTGATAGCGCACCGCCGCCAGCTTGGAGTGGCACACCACCTGCGCCTTAAAACCGTTGGGGAAGATATGTTGCAGATAGTGCTGCACCATGTCCCTGGCGATGGCGGCAATGCGTTGCTCCGCCTCCAGCAGGTCACCGGTGGCACCGTATTTTTTCTTGATCGCCAGCAGCTCTTCTTCACTGCGATCTTTAAACAGGTTTTCAAATTCGGTTTCAAAACCGTGTTTATCATTCAATGCCGCGTCAGCGGTGCGGCCTTCATACAGAATCTGCAGTGTGGTGCCATCCTCCACCGCATCCATCAAACGATAGGTGTCGATGTAGTCACCAAAGCGCTTATAGGTTTTCTTTTCTCCGTGGCGTTCGGTAATCAACGGCGTACCGGTAAAGGCGATACGTGCCGCATTGGGAAAGGCCTCAAAGATATTGTCGCCCAGGTCCGAACCCTGAGTACGGTGAGCCTCATCAATCATCAACACAATGCGCGATGAGTTATTCACAACGCCAAAGGTTTCGCTGGTAGGGATGGCCTGATAGGTGCCCAGCGCTTCGGCCACGCTTAGGGGCAGGCTTTGGTCGCGCAACTGGAACTTGTGCACCATCACCATATTAAGGTCGGAGCTATCCGTGGCCAGATCCTCCCGCAGTGCCTTGTGGCTTTCAATCACATTTACCCGCCCACCGATCAGGGTGGCGGTTTCGGCCAGCTGATCTTCCAGATCCACCCGGTCATTGATCAACAGAATTTTGTAATCATTCAAATCACGAGAGGCTCGCAGCAGTCGCGCCACAAACACCATGGTCAGGCTCTTGCCGGAACCCTGGGTATGCCACACCACGCCGCTCTTCTCCTCCGCTGTGGTACCACTGCGCAGACGTTCGATAATTTTGTTGGCAGCGCGGAACTGCTGGTAACGACACACCACCTTGATGCGTGGGCCGCCATCGGTATCCATAAACACAGATGAGGTACGCAACATGCTCAGCAGGTTGGTTTTGTTGAGCATGCCGTTAATCAATTGCTGTTGCTGGTTCATGCCTTCGGCCATCGCGTCCGGCCGGGGCCATTGGGTTTTCCAGGGGTAGTAGTGTTCATCACCGGAGGTGATGGTGCCGTAGTCGGCCTCTACCCCACTGCTGCGGATCAACAACATATTGCTGTAAAACAGGCGCGGCTCGCCCTCTTTCAATCCCTGTTGCTGGGTCGCCTTGCGTTGGTTCATATAGCGTTGCAGCTGTTCAAACGATTCGTTCATGGGATTGGCGCAAGTGGGCCCACCTTTTTTACACTCCACCACAATCAGCGGGATGCCATTCACAAACAGCACAATGTCGGGAATGATGAACTGCTTTACACAGCCCGGTGTATCAATACGAAACTGGTTAATGGCGAGAAAGTGATTATTGTCGGGATTGATAAAGTCGATCAGCTTCACCACCGGGTCTTGCTCACCGGTGGTTTCATTTACATCCACCTGCGCCTTAAACAGCAGTTTTTGAATCGCCTCATTGGCCTCCAACAGGGTACGATTGGGCTGGCGCAGGATCTGATCCTGCAGGTCTTGAAGCTGTTTGTCTGTCAGCCAGGTATTACCCTCGGCGGAGGTATTAAGTGCCGCTACGGATTTGGCAAATACCTCCGGCAACAACCACTGGCGAAAGTTAAGGCGTCGGCTTTTCCCCGGTTCACTAGGGATCTCCTGCCCCTGGTCAATCACATTCCAACCCAGCGATTTTAATTGCTGTAAAAAAGGCTGCTCGACTTCCGTGTATTCAGACATGGGCCGCCTCGGCTTGATCGACTTTAACGGGGACTTTTCCGGTAAGCAGATCGTGCATTAGGCCGGATTTTTTGTATTTAAGTTTTCCTAACTCTTCTCGTAGTGAAAATATATGCTGCTCCGCTACAATCATTCTTTCACCTATTGCTCTTTGCTCTGTCATAGATATAGGAGCGGCTAATTTCAACTTCTTAAAAAATGGTAAGCCAATAGTAACAATGGTGCTACCCATTGCGACATTTTCGAAGGTTCGCTTGTTATTTTGAAGCCAATAATAAAGAAAGTAGCTATCCAATTTTTCCCCACATCGCCACGCCATGAAATGTTGGCTTACCGCCATAGGCTCAGGCATGATGGCGCTCTTTCCAACACCTGCGTCACGAGTCATCAGAACGGTGCCTTTTGGGTGAAGAACTGCAGATGAGTTCTGAAGACCAAGCTCACTAATCTCCAAGTCAGTATCTGAAATGTAAAGTTTGTCCAGTTTTCTCGAGTCAGCCAGTGATACCCACTTCACTCCCCCATTCCAGTAGGCGCCAATATTCTTATTAGGGGTGTGCCCACTACCTCTTTGGCAAATCTTGTCCAACAGTTCATACTCCCACTCCTTCGGAATCCACCCAATCGAGGTTTGCTGATACAGCTCTGGCGCTTGTTCGCGGGGTGGGCGCAGTTTGCCGTCGGCACCGATGCCACGGGTAAAGAGGTCGTGCATCAGCCCCGCTTTGATCTGCTGATATTTTTCAATCAGCGCTTCGGTTTTTTCGATGGTTTGGTCGATGGTGCTTAAGACATTGGCTATTTTTTGTTGAACAATTATTTCTTTTGGAATAGTTACAGAATGCTTCTCTAAATCTGACCTTATTATTCCGTTGATACTGGTTCCTTGATTTAGCTTTTTAAGCTCATCCAGTTCTTTCAGAAGCAAATAATAAATGAATTTTGTATCGACCTTGTTCCCGTCTGGGTAAACACCCGTAATATCTTGACTGATTGCAATTGCTTCTTTAGCTACTGCTAATTTTCCAACGCCTGTTCTGGTAACTACAAGCAAGTTTCCGGGAGAAACAACGGAGGTTGAACTTGCATTGATTCCACTGTCCGACACATACCGCCGAATTTCTCCGATGCCTTTGCTCGTGAAATCAGCGCCTGTTACCCATGGTATTTTCCCATTCCAATAACTCGATACGCTTGTACTCGGCGTTCCTCCGTTCACCAACTTCAAACAAAGCTCTCCAAATTCAGCGTTGCACCACTGATTTACTGCTTCACTCATCACTCAGCCGCTCCTACGCATCCATGCGTTCGCGGCACTCGTGCATCCTGCACGTCGTACCCCAACTCCAGCATAAACGCCTGCAACTGCTGCGAGGCTGCATCCCGCTCGGCCTCGATGGTCTTGGCGGTCACCGCGTATTTGCTCCACAGGTTTTCGATGGCCTTGATACAGGCACGCTGATCGGCACGCAGATAGGCGTGATAGGTGTTCATCAATAATTGGCGCAGACGCTCGATGATGACAGAGCGGGCTTCGTCGGTGGAGATTTTGGCGCGGGCGCTTTGCACCAGTTCATCCCGCTTGCCTTCGATGCCCTTGATGGTGGCGCGCAGGGTTTTGACCTCATCCTCCAACGCCTTGTGACGTTCCAGGCTGGTGGTGATGCTTTGAGCACGTTCATAGGCCATCTGGCCCTGTTCGATGGCCTCATTGAGTGGCTCGGCATATTCCGTGGTGTGGCCTGCCTGATTGGCCAGTTCAAGAATACGTTGGCCGTTGCTGAACTGGGGATCTTTGGCGGTGAGGCCTTCGCTGCAGTAGTGGCCTTTTTTCGCCCCTTTGGGCAGCAGGTCAGCGGCCTTGAGTTCAATAAAGATATTGCCTGCCAGCGCTTTAATCTGTTTGAGCTGAGCCTTCCAGTCAGCGGTGCAGATTTTCAGATCTTCTTTTTTGTTTTTCACTTCATCACCGGGCAGCACACCGGTGTCATCGCTATCTTCAAAGTCTTCTTCATCAGCAGCGGCAAACAGCGCCTGCAGTTCCGCCAGCCGGGTTTGGGCCTGTTCCTGCTCTTCGAGTATTTCGGGGAACTGGCTTTGCAGGATATCCTCGTCCGGAATCAGCTCTGCGCCCCAGCCACTGGCGGCGATGGATTTAAAGTCGGCCTTGAGCACATCCACATAGTTAGCAAAGGCACCCCGCACCTGAAACGGGGTGAGCAGGTTTTGCTCTGCCAACGCCTGTTCGATGCTAGCCAGCAGACTGCTGCGCATCACATAAACGTTGCGCGGGCGGGCCTGTTGATTCTCTGCATCCGGGGCCAGCGCTTCTACAATAGGCAGGTTGGCCTGCCACCAGGTTTCCAGGGTAGCCATGAATTGTTCATGGCGCGTGATGACGCTTTGATGGCTGGCAACAAAGTCGGCGATGTCGCGTTTGTCTGTCAGCACTGGCGCGAAATCGAGATAGGTTTCATCTCGGTTTACAAACGCATCCTCTTGCAGTTGCGGATAGTTCTGCCAGTAGTGCGTCAGGCTATCCACTTCTACCCTGGGCACGCCGCCGTGCAGGTGGGCGCGCACGTCGTGGGGTTCGGGCGGCGGGGCATTGTCGACGTAGCGGCGGATGTTGCAGTTGTACTCTTCGGCGACGATCTCGGCCTTGGGCACCGGGCGGGCATACGCTGGCAGCGCTTCACCTTTGCGGTAGGCGTAGATGATTTTATCGATGTCTTCCGGGCGCAGGTGATTTTGTGCCTTGCCTTCGCGGTATTCCCGGTCGGCATTGATAAACAGCACATGGTCGCGCTCGGCGGCACCGGCCTTGTTCATCACCAAAATACAGGCGGGGATGCCGGTGCCGTAGAACAGGTTGCTGGGCAGGCCGATGATGGCCTCCAGATAGCCGTGTTCGATAAAGTGTTTACGCGCCTCGCGCTCTTCACCGCCACGGAACAGCACGCCGTGCGGCATCACCGAGGCCATACGGCCATCATGCTTGAGCACCGCCAGCATGTGCTGAACGAACATCAGGTCGGCCTTTTTGCCCTTCTCCGGCATCATCACCGGGAAACGACCGGAGAATTTCAGATCATTTTTGATGTAGTTTTGGCTAAAGGGGGGATTGGCGACCACCCGGTCGTAGCGTTTGAGTTCGTTGCTATCATCCAGGTGTTGCGGTTCGCGCAGGGTGTCTTCCTGGCGGATGTCGGCGTGGGAGATGCCGTGCAGCAGCATATTCATTTTGCAGATGGACCAGGTAGTGCCCATCTTCTCCTGGCCATAAAGCGCCAGCTCGTTGGCATCGCCGCCCTTTTCGCGCAGGTAATCACGCATCTGGATCAACATGCCGCCAGAGCCAACTGTAGGATCGTAGACGGCCATGCCTTCATCAGGGTCGCAGACCTCGACGCAGATGCGCACCACCTCGGCGGGGGTGTAGAACTCACCGGCCTTTTTACCGGCAGAGTCGGCAAAGTATTTGATCAGCCATTCGTAGGCGGCCCCCAACAGATCGGGGAATTCAAAGTCTTCATCCTTGAGCGGGATCTTCTCAAAGTTCTGTACGAAGTCAGCCAGGGTATCATCATCCAGGGTGCGTTGGCCGATCTTGCGGTTGAAGTTGATACCTTTGAGCACGTCTTGCAAGGCATCAGTGTTTGCGTCTTCAATTGCCTCCAGCGCTTTGTTCAACGTAGTGCCGACGTTTTCTTTAACGTGCTTCAGGGCCGGGCGCTGTTCGATTACAGTCTTTTTTTCACCCTTGTCATTTTCTTCTATTACCTCTTCTTCCCATCCTTCATTCCAGCGGGCACGAGGCGGCACGAAAAAGTATTTTCCGGAATAGTTGTCTGAGTCGTTTAGTTCGACTTCAATATCTGCGTCGGACATACCCTGCGCCTTAAATGTCTTGCGCAGCTCGGCCTGACGTTAGTCGAACAGATCGCTAGCACGCTTGAGGAACAACATACCGAAGATGTATTCCTTGTATTCACTGGCGTCCATACTGCCGCGCAGGTCATCGCAGGCAGTCATTAACAGGCTTTCTAAGCGAGCCAGGGTAAGTTTGTAATTCATCTGCTATGAAGTCTTTTTATTTGTTGTTTTAGTAATCTAAACCGGAGTGAATACTATAAGCTTGCGGTACAATTCACCGGTATATCTTCTCTAGAGATGGAGTCATGCACCACACGCACAGCACGAACCAATACCTGGTCATCCACAAAACCAAATATAATTGAAACAGCGTGAGAATCCGCAAACATGTGGTTACTCCACCCCTCTCATGCCGCCATTGTGGCGAAGTAACCCGCCGGATTCAATGTAAATATTCACACTAGAAGAGAACGCGATGCTTTTACACACACGCTAACCTTTCAGATAAAAACCGCTGATTTCCCTCAATTGGCTTCTCTTTATTAGCCCCCCAGTTCCCGCAGAATAATTTTGGCAATTTGTTCTGATTTCGACATCAAAACATCATCAGTTGATGCTAACGAACGTATAAGTACACCTTGACTCTAAACCTCTACCTCACCATAACTCGTCAGCATTCTGTTTTACGGGTGCAAGTGCTGTCTTGTTCATGCTTTTAATCCAATCAATTCACTATCTATTCTAAACTCTTACGTAAGCAGGAAACGGGGTTCAGCGGTGCACCGAAATTGTCCCGCATATCCTCGATAGTGCGTTCGATGGTGGCGCGTGAGCACTCCATGCGCTGCTCCAATACCTTTCGAGAAACTGGATAGCGTACATTAGACAAAATATTGTGGAGTGAGTATATCCGATCAAATCGATCCATAAGCGCTTTATATGTTTACCAACAAAAGCACTGTTATGACATAATCATCCTGGAATGTCTGTAGGCTTATTCCTAAATTATTTAACGCGTGGTCTTGCGCCAGCACAACAGGCGGTTATTCGCCGGCATTTGAACATCCTGCTGCAATACCATATCCGCCTGCTGCGCCAGCAGCTCCACCGCCTCGATGTCACGAATACCACTCTCTGGATCACGCAGTTTCAGGTATTGATCAAAGTAGCGGTTACTTTCACTTGAATATTGATTGTTGTAGTTGAACGGCCCGTAGAGCAGAAATAATCCATCGACTGAAAGCAACTCCCCAACCCCAGCTCATAATATGGGCAGTATTGGCGGAAAAAACGGCATCGACCGCTAGCGACGGCCACACCGACTGTGTCACATCAAGTGACAGCGGGGGACGCGTATTGGCAAGTGCTGCCTCATCCAGCCATGCACGTATATCGGGATGGTTGAGCGCTCGATCACTAGTGTGCCACACCAAATGCGGCATCTTTGCAGCAAAATAGATGGCATGCTGGCCCGTGCCACTGCCAACTTCAAGCACGGTAGTGCAATCCTCCAGTAACGGCCGAATAACCTCGAGAATCGGATCTCTGTTCCTGTCGCACGCTTCGGCATAGCCGCGGGGTTTATTAATCATTTAAGTGGTATTCACAATCAAATTTACGCTACATCCATTCTAACGGAGATGAACAAGCAACGACACAAACACGATAATCAGATGACTTAATCCTATTTTCACAGCCTCTCATACTGCGCCAGCGATTAAAAATGACGATAAAATGGCGTTCTAAAACAATAACAGTTGACATTTCACAGAACCCTACCATTTTCATATCAGGTTAGTGTACACTCGAGC
>CALZHD010000086.1 GCA_945787155.1 uncultured Gammaproteobacteria bacterium
GGAAAGACCACCTGTTTTTATATGATTGTTGGGCTGGTGGGGAGTGATAAGGGGAGTATTGTGCTGGATGGACAGGACATGGCGAGCTATCCGATGCATCTTCGTGCCAGGATGGGGGTGGGTTATCTGCCGCAGGAGGCGTCAATCTTTCGCAAATTGACGGTGGCACAAAATATCCTGGCGATACTGGAGACGCGAGATGACCTGAATCGTGCCCAGCAGCTGGCCCAGCTGGATGAGTTACTGGGTGAGCTTCATATTACTCATTTGCGCGATAATCTGGGGATGAGCCTCTCGGGAGGTGAGCGTCGGCGTGTCGAAATTGCGCGTACGCTGGCGACAAGTCCGCGCTTTATCCTGCTGGATGAGCCGTTTGCCGGTGTCGATCCTATCTCTGTGATTGATATTCAGCGTATTATTCGTTTTCTGACCGATAAGGGGATTGGGGTGCTGATCACTGATCATAATGTTAGGGAAACGCTCGGAATATGTGGACGAGCATATATTATGAGTGAAGGTGTGGTGTTGGCGGCGGGTGCCCCTAATGACATTTTGGCAAACAAGCAGGTGCGCGAGGTTTATCTCGGTCAGGACTTTCGGCTCTAATTTTTATGATAGGCGCTGAAAAAATGTGCCAATTACGCTAAAATAGCGCTTGATAAGCTTAGATAAGAAGATGGCGCCGAATCAGGACGGCGATATATGAAGCAATCCCTACAGCTCCGGCTTGGACAACAGTTAACGATGACGCCACAGTTGCAGCAGGCAGACCCTCGACCTTCAGGCGGAGATTCAGGAGGCGCTTGAGTCGAATCCGATGCTGGAACTGACTGACGAAGGTGGTGAGGATAACACTGCTAAAGAGGCCTCTAGCGGTGAGTCGGATGGTGCCTCTGATGATATTGTTAATGACTTGAATTCCGTTGATGCGAGCAGTGGGGGTGATGACGATGTGACCGCTCAACTTTCCGATGCAGTGCCCGATGAGTTGCCGGTCGATAGCTCGTGGGAAGATACTTACGACAGTGTCATGCCGCAGACTTCAGCAAGCGCTATGCCTGAGAATAGCGATTATGAAAGTCAGGATGCATCGTCTGAATCTCTACAGGAGCACCTGTTGTGGCAAGCAAGATTAACCGCTTTTACTGATAAGGATATGGAGATCGCCGAGACAATTATCGATGCGATCGATGAGCAGGGTTACCTGACCTGCTCGCTTGAAGATATATTTTCTGGTTTGCGTGAAGAGCTTGAGACAGAGATTGATGAAGTAGAGGCGGTATTGCATTGCATTCACAATTTCGACCCTGTGGGTGTTGGCGCGCGTGACCTGCAGGAGTGTATGCGGGTTCAGTTGCAGCACCTGAGTCCAGAAACCCCATGGCTGGTAGAGGCGCGCAAATTGATTATGGATCACATCAAGTTGCTGGGGACGCGTGATTACGCGCAGATTATGCGGCGCATGAAGTGTACGCAGAATGAGTTGAAAGAAATTATGGCGCTGGTACAGACGCTCAATCCTCGCCCGGGGGCGTTGATCGCTCCCAAGCATGCTGAATATGTGGTGCCTGATGTGATCGTGAAAAAGGATAATGGCGCCTGGAAAGTGGAGCTTAATGTCGAGGCATTGCCGCGGGTACGCGTCAATAGCGGTTATGCCGGGTTGGTTAAACGCGCAGATAATAGTTCTGATAACACCTATCTCAAAAATCATTTGCAGGAAGCGAGGTGGTTCATTAAAAGCCTGCAAAGTCGTAATGAAACGCTGCTCAAGGTAGCTACCTGTATCGTGGAACGCCAGCGAGGGTTTCTGGAACATGGTGAAGAGGCGATGAAAGCGTTGGTGCTGCATGATGTGGCTGAGGTGGTCGAAATGCATGAATCGACCATTTCGCGTGTTACCACGCAGAAGTATATGCATACTCCTCGTGGCATTTTTGAGTTGAAGTATTTCTTTTCCAGTCATGTGGGGACTGCCAGTGGTGGCGAGTGTTCTGCTACTGCAATACGTGCATTGATCAAAAAGCTAGTGGCGGCAGAAAACCCAGCAAAACCACTCAGCGATAGTAAAATTTCACAAATTCTTGAAGAACAGGGTATTAATGTTGCTCGTCGGACTATTGCAAAATACCGTGAGTCAATATCAATTCTTTCGTCAAGTGAGCGTAAACGTTTGACATAACATCGAGGTATAAAATGCAAATAAATCTGACAGGACATCATATTGATATCACCCCGGCTCTGCGTAGCTATGTTAACGAAAAGCTGGAAAAGCTCGGTCGTCACTTTGATGGTGTCGGCAATGTACATGTAGTACTCGCAGTAGAGAAAATGGTGCAGAAGGCTGAGGCAACCATTCACGTGAGTGGTGCGGATCTGTTCGCCGATGCCGAGAGTGAAAATATGTATGCGGCCATTGACGCGCTAGCAGACAAGCTTGATCGTCAGGTGATTAAGCATAAAGAGAAACGTAAGGATCACCGTGGTCGCAACAAGGCAGTGCCAATTCAAGACGTTGATCAAGGTGCCATTCAAGATGCTATCGAGCCAGAATAACTTACTCGACAGTTATGAATCGTGTCAGGAAAGAAAGCAAGCATGGAAATAGATGAAATTTTTCTGCCTGAGTGTGTGATTGCTCAGAAAAAAATTAGCAGTAAAAAACGTGCGCTGGAGCAGCTCAGTGAGCTGCTCGTTATTGCATCTCCTGGCTTGACCCAGCCTGAAGTGTTCGAAAGTCTGGTAGGTCGTGAACGACTTGGCAGTACTGGCTTAGGCCATGGTGCCGCACTTCCTCATGGTCGTCTCAAGGCAGTGGAGAAACCAGTGTGTGCTCTGTTGCAGCTGAAAACCGGGATTGATTATGATGCCGTTGATGGTCAGTCGGTCGATTTGGTTTGTGCGCTGTTGGTGCCCGAGGAGGCGACCAACGAGCATCTGAAGTTGCTGGCGATGTTGGCCGAAATCTTTGGTGATGAACAGTTTTGCCAGCAGCTACGGGCGGCAGGCAGCGATGCCGATTTATACCAGCTATTAACACAGTGGCAATCAAAATATGACTTAGACCAGCAAGCGCGACCCTGCGTATAGTCGAAATGAATAGATCGCTGACTGTCAATCAATTGTTTGAGAGTCATGCTGAAAAGCTGGCATTGGAATGGATTGCCGGACGGGCAGGCCGGGAGAGGGGCATTCAATTTACACTGGATGCCGGTGGGAGAAGAGATTACGCGGAGATGCCGTTAGTCGGTCATCTGAACCTGATTCAACCCAGTCGCATTCAGGTGCTGGGGTCTACTGAATTACGTTATCTTGAGTCGTTAGGCAAGAACTCATACCATGATACTTTGGCCATGTTGTTTGATGAATCCCCCGCCTTTGTGATTGTCGCAGATGGTGCTATGCCAACTGAAGAGCTGCGACAACGAGCAGAGCAGACATCCATTGCACTATTTTCTTCATGTCTTAGTAGCGATAAACTAATTGAGCATCTGCGTTATTACCTGACCGAGGTGTTGGCGGAGTCCAGAACGTTACACGGTGTTTTCATGGAAGTGCGGGGATTGGGCGTTTTGCTGACAGGTGAGAGTGGTGTTGGTAAGAGTGAGCTGGCGCTGGAACTGGTCACTCGCGGCCATCGTCTGATTGCTGATGATGCACCGGAGTTTTCGCGGGTCGCACCAGACATCATCAGGGGTAGTTGTCCCGAATTACTACAGGGCTTTCTCGAGGTGCGAGGGTTGGGTGTGTTGAATATTCGTGCGATGTATGGTGACAGTGCAATTAAAAAAGACAAAAATCTGCGCCTGATTGTACACCTTAAGCCAAGCGATGATGACGATGTGCGTAATATTGACAGGCTGGTTGGCAGTCAACTGAATGAAATGGTGTTGGATGTTGCCATTCCGCAGGTGATTTTACCGGTGGCACCGGGGCGTGATCTGGCGCTGTTGATCGAAGCGGCTGTACGTAACCATATACTTCGCTTGAGTGGTTATGATGCAGCGCAGGATTTTATTGAACGCCAGAAAAATTTTTTTATTTAGAGGTTGTCAATGAGGTTATTGGTGCTAAGTGGACTTTCTGGTGCAGGTAAAAGTATTGCACTGCAGGCATTGGAAGACCTGGGCTTCTATTGCGTGGATAATCTGCCGATGGGCTTGTTGCCGGGCTTTGTAGCGCAGATGAAGGCAGTGGAGGGGCGGCAGGAGGTTAAGGATATTGCGGTCGGGGTTGATGCGCGTAATATGATTGATGACCTGCAAAACTTTCGGCTTATTCTCGATAATATTAAAGATCAGGGGATCTCCTGCGAGGTGATCTTCATCGTAGCAAGTGATAATGCCTTGATCAAACGCTTCAGTGAGACTCGTCGTAAACATCCACTGACGAATGATCAAATCCCGCTAGTAGAGGCGATTGCTGCGGAGCGTCATTTGTTGAATCCGATAGCTGATTGTGCGGATCTGAATATCGACACAAGTTACACCAATGTTCATCAGCTGCGGGACCAGATTCGTGACCGCGTTGGAAGAAATACGAGTCCAGCATTATCGTTGCAGTTTCTATCGTTTGGGTTTAAACATGGCCACCCTATTGATGCGGACTTTGTCTTTGATGTCCGTTGCCTGCCCAATCCACATTGGGATCCCCAGCTGCGCCTGCAAACCGGACGTGATGAAGATGTGATTGAATTCCTACAGCAACAGCCAGTTGTAAAGGAGATGCTTGAGGATATCGTTCGCTTTGTTGAACGCTGGGTTCCCAATTTTGAGGCCGAAAATCGCAGTTACTTAACGGTAGCCGTGGGTTGTACTGGTGGTCAGCACCGCTCAGTCTATCTCACTGAAACGCTTGGGGCCCACTTCAAGCGGATAAGAGAGGGCGTCTTGATTCGCCATAGAGAGCTATCATGAGCGTTGCCCTGCTGATCATTACGCATGGTGAAGTGGGGCGTGTATTACTTGACTCAGCTGATGCCATGCTTAGTGGGACACCACTACAGGCCGAAGTGGTTGCAGTCTCCAATCAGTGTAATCCCGATGCGGTTGCGCAGCAGGTTGATGAGGCCATTATGCGACTGAAACAGGGTGATGGTGTGCTGGTGTTGACGGATATTTATGGTGCAACGCCGAGTAACATTGCGATGAAGTTTCAGAATGATGAGGCGCGCGTGATGGTGGTGTCGGGGATTAATTTACCGATGTTGATCCGTGTCCTGAACTACCCGGACCTGAGTATTGAGCAGTTACTTGAAAAGGCACTGAGTGGCGGGCGCGATGGGGTCTTTCGTTGTCAAAGGGAAGAAGATTAGTTGTCATGGTGAGTGCCGAGATTGCCATCATTAATAAGCTGGGGCTGCATGCGCGCGCAGCGACCAAGTTTGTCACTTTGGCCTCCAGTTTTAATAGCACCATTAATGTGAAGCGTGGCAGTCGCTGTGTTAACGGCAAGAGCATTATGGGGGTGATGATGCTGGCGGCGGCAAAGGGATCGCAGATCGAAGTCACCGCAGATGGTGAGGATGAGGCGCAGGCAATCGCGCAGATTCAGCTGCTGATCGAGCAACGTTTTGGCGAAGAAGAATAGCGATAATTGCTCAGAAGTTTCTTCGGAATGTATTTCCGATGTAGGGGAACAGAAAAGATGGTGACCACGGAATAATCAGGAGTCAGTCTTTTTATGGCGTTAATGCTGAGTGGTACTGGCGTTTCAAGAGGCGTTGCCATCGGGCCGTGCCAGATTTTACGCCATGATGAACCTGAGATCCTTGAGTATGCGATCCCCAGGCCACTGTTAATGGATGAAGTGGCGCGTTTCGAGGCGGCCATCAAAAAGGCTAAACAGCAGCTTAAACAGATACGTCAGCAGATCCCTGCTGGTACCAGCCCCGAGATTATCGCCTTTATTGATGCGCATCTATTAATGGTCGAGGATGAGGTATTGTCTCACGCGCCGGTGAAACTGATCAAGCGCCTGCAATGTAATGCGGAGTGGGCATTGAAATCACAACGTGATGCGCTAGTGACGGTGTTCGATGTGATGGATGACCCTTATCTCAAGACGCGTCGTGATGATGTTGATCACGTGGTTAATCGCATTCAGCGAATCTTGCTGAGTCAATCCGAGCATATGCATGAAGTGCTCTTGCAGCAAACCCGGGGCAGTGTGATCGTGACCGATGAACTATCTCCTGCAGATATGTTACTGATGCACCAACGTGGTGTGGCAGCCTTTATCACCGAGGATGGGGCTGCCAATTCACATACCGCTATTCTGGCACGCAGTCTCGGGATACCGACGGTGGTTGGCGCGCACCACGCATGCCGGTGTTTGATGCAAAACGAGCCGTTGATAGTGGATGGTCGCTACGGGATCACGATTGCATCACCTGATGATAACGCGCTGAGTTTTTATCAAAGCTGTATTGAGCATGATAAGGCCCGAGCCATTGCACTGAAGAAGCTGGAAAAATTACCCGCTGTGAGTCGTGATGGTTGTGCGGTTCGTTTAATGGTAAATCTTGAATTGACCGAGGAGGTTGCAGCGGCCAGGCAGCTCGATGTTGATGGTATTGGTCTGTTTCGTACCGAGATGCTGTTTTTGAATCGTACCGAGCCACCTGATGAGGAAGAGCAGTACCAGCTTTATGCGAAGTTGGTGCGTGCCTTTAAAGGGCGACCAGTGACAATACGTACACTTGATATTGGCGCTGATAAGTATATGAATATTGATCAACTGGATGAATATTTAGGGGCGAATCCAGCGCTGGGGTTGCGTGCGATCCGCCTATGTCTGAAGGAGCCGCGGCTATTTCTACCTCAATTGCGTGCTATTCTCAGAGTATCGGCATTGGGGAAAGTCCGCATGATGGTGCCGATGTTGTCGAACATGCATGAAGTACAGCAACTTCAACGACTGGTGATGATGAGTAAAGCAGTGCTGCGAGAAAAAGGACAATCGTTTGATGCCGCAATGCCGGTTGGCGCGATGATAGAGGTGCCTGCTGCCGCGATCGCGGCAGAATACTTTGCACGGCAGCTGGATTTTCTCTCGATAGGTACCAATGACCTGATTCAATATACGCTTGCGGTCGACCGTATGGATGCAAATGTGGGCTATCTCTATGACCCTTTACATCCCGCAGTCCTGCATTTGATTCATATGATCATAGAGGCAGGTGCGCGGAGCAGTACGCCAGTATCGATGTGTGGTGAGATGGCGGGTGATCCACGCTTTACAGCACTGCTGCTGGGAATGGGCTTGCGGGAATTTAGTATGCATGCCACAACGCTATCGGAGGTAAAGGGTGTCATAAATGATAGTGATGTCGCGTTATTTACACAGCAGGTGAGTGCCTTACTCAAACTGCATGATCCAGCTGAGATTGCGGCGGCGGTTGAGGCGCTTAATCAGTACTGATAGCACCTTGTCAGAAAGCTTCCGAATGCTGATGTCATCAATGGCACATCAAAAACTTTTCCATTCTGTAATGCTTTTCCTTAAACTTGCTTAAGTAGCAAGTGAATGGGATAGAGTAATGCCAGATAATATCGAAAGCGAAAAACGCCAGCAACGGCTTGAACTATTTAGCCAGGCGCTGGAACACGACACCCTGTCGAATGTACGAGGCATGCTCAACCACCTGCATCCTGCTGAAGTTGCTCATCTATTAGAATCTCTACCGCACCACGAACGATCGTTGCTATGGGATTTGCTCGACCCTGAGATTAGCGGTGAAGTGCTGTTGCATCTCAATGATGATCTGCGTGTCTCGCTGATTGGCGAGATGGCTGCCGATGAGCTGGTAGCGGCTGCTGAAGGGTTGGAGACGGACGATCTCGCCGATATTTTGCTGGATCTACCTGCGGCGGTGATCGAAGAGGTGTTGCAGGCGCTGGATGAGCAGAACCGCCATCGCCTTGAATCGGTGATGTCCTACCCTGAAGATACTGCCGGCGGCCTGATGAATGTCGATGCCATTACGGTACGCCCAGATGTCACACTCGATGTGGTGCTGCGTTACCTGCGGTTGCGTGGTGAGATGCCGGAGACCACCGATACGCTGTTCGTGGTTGAGCGTGATGATCGCTATCTCGGCCAACTGCCGCTGACGGTGCTGTTGACTCAGCCGTCGGTAAAGATGGTGCGTGATGTAATGTTCGCCGAAGGAGAGAGTATCCTCGCGGGTACCGCTGCCACAGAGGTGGCGAGCCTGTTTGAACATCGCGACCTGGTATCGGCACCGGTGGTCGATGATGAGCACCGGCTGCTGGGACGTATCACCATTGATGATGTGGTCGATGTAATCCGTGATGAGGCTGAGCACTCTATGATGAGCATGGCGGGTCTCGATGAAGAGGGCGATATGTTTGCTCCCGCGACGGTGAGTGCGCGTCAGCGTGGCATATGGCTGGGCGCAAATCTTCTAACCGCATTGCTTGCTTCATGGGTGATTGGGCTGTTTGATGCCACCATTGAACAGGTGGTGGCGTTGGCGGTGTTGATGCCGATTGTCGCGAGTATGGGTGGCATCGCGGGGAGTCAGACGTTGACGCTGGTGATTCGTGGTATTGCGTTGGGGCAGATCGGGCGTGCCAATGCGCGCCAGCTGCTATTGAAAGAGATGACCATTGGGATATTAAACGGCGCGTTGTGGTCGCTGGTGGTGGCGGTAGTGGCGATTCTCTGGTTTGGCAATTACCAGATTGGTTGGGTGATTGGTGCGGCGATCATCATCAATCTACTGGTTGCTTCCGTCGCGGGTGCCTGTATTCCACTGTTTCTCAAAAAGATGGGTGCCGATCCAGCGCTCGGAGGTGGCGTGATGTTGACTACTGTGACTGATGTGGTGGGGTTTTTTGTGTTTCTTGGGCTGGCATCATTGGTGCTTATATAGTTCAAATTACGCGGTTCAGATGAGTGGGTTTGTGAATTCTACAATCTGAGTGATTCGTAGTCTGCCCTTAAAACCAGGCAATCTACTGAATAGCCAATCGACCAGATAAGTGACAATAGGTGATAATATTTGCGCTTTAGTATTTATTCGGACGTTATATCATCACAATTATGATGCCGGGCTAATAGCGCCCTATGGCGACCAGTGGATGAGTTAAGAGATTGAAATTGAAGCCAAAATTGCGCGCTATTTATCGCATGGGTTTTCCACGCAGAGGCGCTCTAGCATAAGGTGATTGGGGGTGGTCGTGTTTGCTTAGCTACTAACAGCCGCCTTTTTAGTTGCCGCCACCTTCAGGGCCGTACAGGTGCCCGACATTTTGAGCAGGATCGAAGAAATCGTTCCAGTCAGCGGCGAAAATATCAAATCCCGCGCCTTCACCTTCGTAGATGCCGTGGCTCACAAAACGGTATTTACCGCCAGTAACATCCACCAGATCGCCATCGGTTGCGGCATCAAAGTTGTCCGAAGTAGGTACTGATGTTGGTGGAAAGCCACTGACTAAATCAGGAATACCATCAAATAGTGGGTCGCTGTTAATAAGACGGTTTAATTCCAGGGTGCCTGCGGTGTTGGCGTCATCGAATGTGCTGTTAGTCATATTCAATCTAAAATCCATATCCACGAACCCGGCATCGAGTGTAAAGTTCAGTAGATGTTTCTGGTTGAACTCTGCTTTGATGAAATCCTGTGTCATGCCGCCACTGGCATCGGTCATTAATTGCCGGAACAGTGTACTTTTAGGGTTGGCGGTGCCATTACCGGAAAAATTTGCTGGCCCACGTGGGTCGTAAGCATTATTCCTCACCTCGGTAATGTCTCTGCTTTCCCCCAGGCTGTCGGTTATCGGCCCAAGATCATCGCAGTCGCCATTGCAAAGACGTGAGGTCACTTTGATATAGACTTCCTGGACAAAATCATCGCCAGGCAGGCCGATAACAACATGGAAATATTCGTCACGACCATCGCCACGCAGGCGCTCCATCAGAAATGCGGTTCGGTCACGTCCATTGTTATCTCGAAGCTCGTCATTATCGTTGCAGTCTTCGAAGTCCTCACTACCACCCCCGCCGCGATTACAGCTGAAATTCAACCATTCCGGGTCCCCTAGGCGATCGCCTGGATTGGGCTGAAAATTGAGAATGAAGTTACTCGTGGCGCCATAAGCGGCGCTAGTGCTAAATATCATCGCACTGAGTATTACAGCAAGGACCATTGGCACTCTAATGGGATAATAACAAGTTTTGCTGAACATTCGCCCCCCCCCTCATCAACATACTATCATTGAAGAATAGTTTCCGATTATAGGTAAATAATCCTGATAGTGTCTATAAACTCTTTTACTAAAAAGACCATTTTTACAGACGGATAACTATCCATGGGGCCGTCATCTATACAATGAAAAACAGATGGATAACATACATTAATGTAGGTAAACAATCAAGCTTATCGTTACCCGACCTGCTGCTTTTAGCGCTTTATATAAAGGCATGGCTGCCTTATAAAGCCTTTAATTGAGCATTGCTGATTAGCGCCGCTTGTGGTACGTTACCAAGCTGAATTATTTCATGATGCGTCGATAGATCTGGCGTTGTACAAGTCTCCAGGGAATAAGGACTGTGCGTACTCTTTAGTATTAACACCTTGATGAGTGGTAACGTTTTTTGGAGAATGAACAATATGAATCGCAAAACATTTCTTAACACCTCGGCATGCCTGGTTTTTCTATCGACTTTACTGGCGGCAGCGGCACAGGCCGCAGTATCGAGTTCAATCGTCCAGCTCACCACTTCTCAGGACAGCATTTCCGCGACCCCGGATGCTTCCTATCCTGACATTTCTGCAGATGGTACCACCGTGGCATTTTATTCCAACGCCGATCTGATCGCGGGCGGAAACAGTGCTAACGTCGATGCGATTTACGTCATCAACAGCGATGGT
>CALZHD010000087.1 GCA_945787155.1 uncultured Gammaproteobacteria bacterium
CTTCTTGGTTGCAGAACGTTTTGTCGCCATTACTCATCCTCCAGAATGTTATCCGCAAATTAGTATAAACATCTCTGCGCATAATGCTAGTGTATTGCACAAAAAGTTTTTACTGTACAAACGCGTGTATCGACACGCTATTTTTTTTCTTGAACATTCAACTGCAATTTTTTGATCTACAAAACAAATTAACATTCACTACAAGCTTGCAATAAACGACTATATTGATAAATAACAAGCAGTGTTATTTTAAATTTTTTGGTGAATGTTTTATCCTTGAGACCCAGGAGATACCACAATGATTTGATAATTTAAAATATGCTTACGATCACACCGCATCAACAAATTCATACCCGATACAGACACAACATCACAAACAAAATCATCATGTGAAACACGATACATTGTAGATGGCACTACAATCAATCTACAACATATAGTGTTTTCTGATAAAACACTAAAACACGATAACCTCATGATTTATTTTATTAAATTATCTACTCACGTGCTATCTCATACTTTATACAACTAAGATTAAAATGCATTGTTACTGTCATAGTACACACCGAACGCACATACTCTTCCCACCGATGAACTATAAAAACCCAGAGAGCACATCACAAATATTTCAACGCACGCGCAGATAAATCCACTCTTTTTTTGACTAGAAAATTTTATAGTGGCACATGTCAAACAGACCATCTTCTGATATGCCGAGTACTCGTTGAATAATCGAAATTGATTTAATCCTCGGCAACTGCGCCATTGCTTTTACAGATATGTCTATCTCCTGCAAACATAAACACCATAAGTATTGAGTGGAAAGTTTTATATTTTAATAAAGAAAAAATATAACAAAAGATCAACGTCACCAATTTTATTGTGCGCCAATGATGAGACCACACCACCAAAAATGGTTAATTCTATGCGTCAAGACTCACCGAAAACGATTACATTTGATGAAAAATGAGAATTTTATGCCGTATTTATCCGTACTCATGGTCATGTACAAGTGTGAAGCAGCTGTTGATTATAAATCCGGTATGTTTCGTCAACGTGACTCTACTGTTCCAACCTCGATACATCACCTAGCCGGCACCGCTTTCTTTGACCCTGGTACCAGTGCAATCGCACAAATACACCTCAAAATCACAAAAGACACCTCTCATTTAACACTATAATCTACATAAGTGGCTTAGGTGACCCGGCAATATTGCATACTATCGCAATACGATAGCTATCCTCTCTGGCAGTACAATGAGGAGCAAATAACGTAACGCGAGGTGGTGGCAGCCCACAAAGCCACACTCAATACCACGCTTTGCTTATTCTATTTGATCTGCTTAGGCTACTGGGTAGTGAATAAATAGAATCTGATTACAGAAAAACAGGCCATCTGGGCGGAGAGTTCAATGACTACCGAACAACAAAAAATCACCTTCTTTCGTCGTTTATTTGGCAAGCGTCCACTAAAAAGTGGGCGTTTATGGGCGCTGATTTTGCTCCTATCCTACACATTGTTTGGATTTTTTGGCGCACCGTACATCATCAAGACCCAATTGATTGCTAAAACCCCTGAGTTTACCGGCAGGACGCTCTCCCTTGAACAGGTGAAATTTAATCCATTTGCGCTTTCTCTTGGCATGAAGGGGCTTTCACTTGCCGATCTCGATGGCACAGAGCTGGCTGGCCTGGATGAACTCTATGTCAATTTTGAGGTGGAATCATTATTTCGCTGGGCCTGGACCTTTGGTGAAATCCGCTTTTCTGGACCAAGGTTTAATCTACGTATTGATGAGTCTGGTCAGGCCAGTTTTGCTGACCTGCTGATCAGTGATGATACCTTGGCGACCGCCGACGCTCCCCCAGGTGGTCCGCAGGAGTTAACCAGGCTAGTACTGCACTCCTTTAAAGTAAGCAATGGTCAATTTATGTTCGAGGACCGCTCCATCGCCACCCCCTATCACCAAAACGTGACACCCATTTCATTTGAGTTATCGGATTTCTCTACATTACCAGAAAGAGAAGGCCCCTATGCGATTCAAGCCACACTGCCTGATGGCGCTGCAATCCGTTGGCAGGGCGAGGTGTCAGTTAACCCAATACGTTCTGAGGGACAGGTGAAAATCGACCAGTTCGATATCACCACTGCCTGGCGTTATGCGCAGGATCAGTTACGCTTCGCCGTTGATCAGGGACTGATGTCTGCATCAACTCACTACAATTTCTCCATGAGCGGAGCAGGCATGGAGTTGTCGTTAGACGATATCAAGCTGGCTTTAACTGAACTCAACATCCGCGACAAGACCCGTAGCGAACCCGCAATCTCACTACCTGAAATCTCTCTTTCCGGCGGGCAACTCAATCTAGGCGAACAAAAAGTTCAACTTGACCAGTTAGCGGTGGCTGGAGGTAACATTAACACCTTCATTGATAAGCAGGGCGAGATAGATCTGGCCCATTTATTCACCCCCATTGGTGCATCATCGTCAATCCAGGAAGAGCAGCTGCCAAACGAGACGCAAGAGACCGATAACCCCTGGTCATTTGCGCTTAACAAGGCGACTGTGGAAGCGCTAAGCATAGGCATTACCGACCAAACGACATCACCCAATGCAGACATAGGCCTGGATGATATCTCAATCGAGCTGTCTAATATTAGTAACCAACCAAATGATCATTTTGCACTGAACGCAAGCCTGCTAATAAACAATAAAGGAACCCTGAAACTTCAAGGCGAAGTAGGCGCTATGCCAGTCATGGCTGACCTATCACTTGATCTAGCCACTTTTTCGCTTAAAAGTATCCAGCCTTATCTAAATGCGAATACAAACCTGGATTTAACTACGGGGAGCGCCGCATTCAAGGGGCAACTCAGTTACATGAAACCAGAGACAGCCGCTAATCTGCACTTAACTGGGCAGACAACTGTTTCGGGGTTTGCCGCAGGTAAACGTAAAACGAAAGGACAGCTTGTTGCCTGGAAGACGTTAACCCTCGATGACCTGGCGCTGCAGATAGCACCTAACCGCCTCGATATCAAAACCATCACGCTAGATAAATTACAGGGAGCGCTTGTCGTCGCTAAAGACCAAACCACCAACGTTGCCGGTCTGATCAAGGAGAGCACTACTAGCGAGCAGCATGAAGCCGCTGCGGGTGAACCTTTTCCTGTCACGGTGGGTAAAGTTGTGATTAAGCGCAACGCAATTTCATTCACTGATCATTCGGTAACACCTCGTTTCACTTCGCGGCTCAGCAAGCTCGACGGAACTATCAAAGGTCTCTCTTCGAAAAATATTGCCCGTGCGGATGTTAAGCTCAGCGGGAAAGTCGACGACTATGCTCAACTTAAGATCTCCGGCAAGATTAATCCTCTAAGCAAGGATCTATATACCGACCTTAAAATTGATTTTATAGACTACGACATGGCCTCATTCACGCCATATACCGGGAAATTTATCGGCCAGGCCGTCGATAAGGGCCGCATGTCCCTGAATCTGGTCTATCTCGTTTCCCAGAAGGAGTTGAAAGGTGATAACCAAATCCTGCTTGACCAATTCACCCTGGGGAAAGAGATCAAATCAAAAGACGCAACCAGCCTTCCTGTCGGACTGGCCATCGCCCTGCTCAAAGATGCAAGCGGTCGTATCGACATCGACATGCCGATACGCGGCAATCTTGATGATCCTGAGTTCCGATTTTTCCACCTGATACCGCCCGCGTTGGTAAATCTCGTTACCGGCATCGTCGCTTCGCCGTTTAAACTGTTAGGCAAGCTCGCCGGAGGGGCAGGTGATGATCTGGATAATGTTATTTTCCTGCCCGGACAGAACGAATTGGCTGCAGATCAGATTGAACGGCTCACGACGCTTGGTAAGGTGCTGAATCAACGCCCACAACTGCGTCTGGATATTAGAGGGCAATATGATGCGAGCCTCGATAAAACTGCGTTACAGCAGCAGAAACTACATGCCTCGCTTCAAGTCACTGCCAATGCGCCCATAGCGACATTAGACCTGAGCCAACTGGAAACATACTATACAGGCCTAACCGATATCGAGCGTTTAACGTCCATAAAAATGGAAAACAGCCACCTGCCGGATGGCGCGAAAGAAGGCGATCCCGAAGTTATCGATCAACCTGCCTACAAAGCGAGTCTATATAAAGCAGCGGTTGCGATACAGCCTTTGATGGAAGATGATTTGCGGGATCTGGCGTTGAACCGTGCCAACTATGTACGTAACTACCTGGTGCAGAATACCGACCTGACTGCCGAGCGGATCTTCATCCTGGATGCTGATGCAACAGAAGCTAAATCCACTAAAGGCATACAAACCCAATTTAATCTCGGTGCTAACTAGGGGCGTCTTTACCGAAAAGAACGATTGTAATACCGAATTAATTAATTTTCAGGAGTAAGGGACCTCTGATTAATTCTGGGCGGAATGATATGAGATTCAAAATGGTCTAATGCAGGCGGAAATCGCAGGTAATACCCAAGGGGCACGCCGTAGCGAGCTATTATCAAGATTTCCAACACCGCAGTGGACCATTTTGGCCTCAGAGTATCCGTTCATGAATAAATCGGAGATTCTCTAACTCATTGATCACTTACAAGCATACCCCCATACGCAAAAGGCCGCCCCATGGGGGCGGCCTTTGGTAAAGCAATGTTACAACAAACCGTTACTGTTGAAGAATATGCAACTCAACGCGACGGTTTTTAGCTCGGCCTGCAGCCGTGCCGTTATCAGCGATGGGCGAATCAATACCATACCCTTTGGGTTTGAGGTTGGCAGACGAGACGCCTTTAGCTGAAAGGTATCTTGCGACTGACTCTGCACGTTTTTGAGACAACGCCTTGTTCAGACTGGCAGAGCCACGATTGTCGGTATACCCGGCAACTTCAACCACCATATTAGGATAACGTTTCAGAGTCTCGGCGACTTCATCTAGCACGCGAGACGAATCCCCTTTTAGCAGATCTGAACTTGTCGCAAAAGTGACGCCCTTAAGCACAATCACTTCACCAATTTCGCAACCCTTAGCATCAACCTTCTGGCCGCTACCGGTACCGGGGCATTCATCGCGGACATCTGCAATGCCGTCTTTGTCGCTATCAAGCTCACACCCTGTGGTTCCGACCTTTACGCCTGCAGCAGTTCCAGGACAACGATCTTTGCTATCCACGACACCATCTTTATCGCTATCAAGCTCACAACCCATAGCATTTACAGTGGCGCCACCTGGAGTTCCTGGACAGCGGTCTTTGCTATCCACGACACCATCTTTATCGCTATCAAGCTCACAACCCATGGCATCGACTGCGACACCTGCTGGAGTAGATGGGCAACGATCCATGCTATCGACAACACCATCTTTATCACTATCAAGCTCACAGCCGCGGGCATCGACCTTTACACCGGATTTGCTGTTCGGACAGCTGTCCTGGCCATCGGCAACACCATCCATATCACCATCGCTAACGGCTACCATATCACTACCGGCAGGTTTGCCACCCTCACACTCGGCAATGGCATGCTCCTCTTTCCAGAACTGTGTCCGCCAGCACTGGCCAGAAGCATTGCGCCAGATCTTTCCAGATTCGGTTGTCCAGTAGCCGGGGATATCACCCGCAGCAGCGGTAGACATGGTGGCTGTTGAAATAAATACTGCGGTTATGGCAGTACTCAATAATGAAATAAGCGTCTTAATTAACATAAGTTCCGTCCTGTGCTCGCTGAATAGCTGGGGGAACGAAATTTACCTCCAATGCACGCTTACGTCAAGAGCGCATATTTCCACTATAATATTATAGGGGCTATATAAATATTATATACCCAATAGTTACAGAGGGTTAATAGCCAGGATTCAGCATGCATTCATAATCAAAATGCTAGGATGTTTTTTGTGTGAATAAATTTTCTGGGATTAAAGCATGGAAATAGTCGAAGTCATTGCACTCAGCATGGGGCTGGCGTGGGCAAGTGGCATCAACCTGTACGCCGCCGTATTTGTACTGGGTTGGCTGGGTAGCAGCGGTAATCTTGAGCTCCCCTCAGAACTCCAGGTCTGTAGTGACCCTGCCGTCATGGCAGCGGCTGGTTTCATGTATTTTGTTGAATTCTTTGCTGACAAGACCCCGGGCGTGGATACCGGCTGGGATACAATCCATACCTTCATTCGCATCCCTGCGGGCGCAATACTTGCCGCAGGCGCCGTGGGCGAACTGGGTCAAAACGCAGAGGTAATCGCGCTGTTGCTCGGTGGCTCGATGTCGGCTGCCAGCCATGCCACAAAGGCGGGTGGGCGGGTGCTGATCAACACCTCCCCGGAACCGGTGACAAACTGGACAGCCTCCATTGCCGAGGATATCGCCGTGATTACTGGCGTCTGGACCGCACTGAACTATCCAGTACTGTTCCTGATTGCTATGTGCCTTGTGCTGCTGATCATGGTCTGGCTGCTGCCACGTATCTGGCAGGGACTTAAATTGCTAGCGACCCAATTAAGAAAACTAATCATGAAAAAATCATAAAAATCATAAAAATCTCATTAATCATGTAGCTTATGATTAATAAACACAAATGGGAACTCAACCATTCAAGTTGATTTATAGACCGCACCATCCGTCACGATAGCGCGGAGTGGAACATCCCACGCCTGGCACGGCAGGCGGTTAACACGCTGGAAATCATAGCCTACGCCACACAGGCGAGGCTTGTGCCAATACCTTCGCCGCAACAGAAACGCCAGGCTACGGTCATAAAACCCACCACCCATACCAAGACGATTACCCGCTTTATCAAAAGCGACGAGCGGTGTCAGAATCAGGTCAAGCGATTGAGCACGCACCAACTCGCTCTTCTTACACCTCGGCTCAGGAATACCAAAACGATTGAGGCACATCTCACTTTCAGGGTGATAGGGCGCAAACCAGAGTCGATTTTTATGAATTGAATCCAGTACGGGCAGATAGCACACCTTGTTTGCCAGCCAAATACGCTCGATCAGCGGCTCAAGATCAAGCTCGTTATCGTTGGCGATATAGCAGGCGATGTGTCGACTGTTCCTGAAAAGATGGCCATTCGCAACCAGCCGTTCCACTCTGTTTGCGGCATCCAGCTGTTGCCGAGGTGAAAGCGCATTTCGTTGCTTACGCATCTGCTGGCGAATTTGAGAGTAATCGAACATAATTTTTATTCAATCTCAGAGCAGAGATATTCTATATAGAAGGGTAATCCCCATAGGCGCCGCGGTGAACTTTTGCCCTTGAACCAAAGGTTCAGGTGGGAGCGGTTGAGACATCGTAGGCTTCCCGCTTATGCAGGCCTGCACAATAACATCTACAGTATGCTCCCGGGGTATATAATTAGGCTCAAGAGAATACCCAGTTCAGAGACGTACGCCACAGGGAGTACCCAATTCGGTGGCCTTACGACCGAGTAGATATTATAACTCCATTTGCTTGCTATTGTTGAGGGCTGTGTCAATTTTATCTTGCAGTACCTCAAGACGCTGACCAAAGGTGTGGGTGAAGTCTGCCTGCTCTGACTTACTCTGAAGCAATTCGTGGACCAGGTTAAGGGCCGCCATTACCGCAATGCGATCCATCCCGATCACCTTGCCGGTATCACGCACTTCACGCATCTTGTCACTCAGATAATTAGCCGACTGCAATAGTGAGGCTTGCTCAGATTCAGGACAGGCGATGCGAAATTCCTTATCCAGCACCTTTATCGTAATCGGCACACTTTCACCGCTCACAGCTCGGACTCCATATGTTTCAGTCGGGTCACCATTTTTTCCATTTTATCGCGCGCAAGATAATTCTTTTCAGCCAGCTGGCTTTGCTCCGCCAGCAGTTGTGCGCGCTCATTCCGTAATAGGACATTTTCCTGTTGGAGTCGCTCGCAAATACGCGCGAGTTCATCGACAGAAAATTCCAGTTTTTTGATTTTTTGCTCTTCACAAGCAAATGCTTTATCAGTAGTCATAACGTAAATATAAAGTGCCACCACCACCGGGTCAATCTCTGAACGCTGTGGATTCCGCCGCGGAGATGGTAGCATCCATCTATAATTAACAGGGGCTTTCGATGCCATATCACTATCCCCTTGTTTTGTTAACAGTTAATACCGGTTAATTTATTAGTGCTATGTTCTGCACTAGCAGTAAATATATAGTGTCAAAGTGGAGTAAAGATGGATACAGCTAGCATTGAAGACGCATTGTCACATCTAGGGCTGATGGTCAGTGCAACGGCAGGGCATGGTCTGTTGTGCGGCTTGATCTGTGCGCGAGGTTATGTTGAGTGTGAAGTGTGGCTTGCATTGATGGATGAAGATAATCTGGACCAATTGACCTCAGACGAGCCGCAGGATCTCATTGCAGCAGGCGGGACGCGTCTGCACAGCCTGGATGCAGGTGAAGATGGCAAGCTATTACAGGAGCTACATCGCGATACACTGCGTCAGTTTAGCAGTGGCGAATGTGACTTCTATCCGCTACTACCCGATGATGATACACCTCTGGAACAGCGTACCGACGCACTGGCCGAATGGTGCCAGTCTTTTCTGTTTGGACTCGCCGCCGGTGGTATCAAGGATTTTTCAACACTACCGGAGCAAGTGGGCGAGATCAGCCGAGACCTGGTCGAGTTTTCGCAGGCACGCGGTGGCGATGCAATAGAACATGAACAGGACGAATTTGCCTACGTAGAAATTGTCGAATATATACGCGTTGGCGTGCAACTGATTTTTGAAGAACTACATTCAACAGATGACGCACCATCCAATGACAAAATTTTACATTAAAACCACAACAAAACCTGAAAGGCTCATGACCGCATGAATAAAAAAGAGCACGCTAAACGCCGCCGCCGCCTGATGCAGATGATGGGCCATGACAGCATCGCCATCCTGCCCGCAGCACCGATGCTGATACGTAACCGCGACGTAGAGCACGCCTATCGCCCAGATAGCAATTTCTTCTACCTCAGTGGTTTTGCTGAACCTAAAGCTGTCATTGTGCTGATACCAGGACGCCCACAGGGAGAGTACATCCTCTTCTGCCAGGAACGCGATCCTAAGATGGAGATGTGGAACGGGCCCCGCGCTGGCCAAGCGGGGGCATGTGAGGAATATGGTGCCGATGACGCCTTCCCCATCGACGACCTCGACGAGATATTGTCCGGCCTGCTGGAGGATCGCGACAAGGTATTTTACACCATGGGCTTCAGCGCGGAATTCGACCACAGGATGATGGAGTGGCTCAATCAGGTGCGCGAAAAGTCCCGTGTCGGCGTGCACGCCCCGAATGAATTTGTCGCGCTCGACCATCTGCTACATGAGATGCGTCTATTCAAAAGCCGCAGCGAAATCAAAATCATGCGCGATGCGGCCAGGATCTCAGCCAAAGCCCATTGCCGCGCGATGCAGGTGTGCCGCCCTGGAATGATGGAGTACCAACTGGAAGCAGAGCTACTGCACGAATTTGCACAGCACGGCTGTCGTGAGCAGGCCTATCAGTCGATTGTGGGCGGCGGTGCCAACGCCTGTGTGCTCCATTATATAAGGAATAATGCAGAGCTACAGGATGGCGACCTGGTGCTGATTGATGCTGGTGCCGAAAAAGAGTGCTATGCTTCTGATATTACAAGAACTTTTCCTGTTGGCGGGAGGTTTTCAGAACCCCAGAAGGCGATCTATGAGATAGTACTGGCGGCGCAGGAGGCCGCGATCGAGGCCGTTCGTCCCGGCAACCACTGGAACGACCCTCACTACGCCGCCGTGCGCGCAATCACCAAAGGGCTGCAAAAACTAGGATTGATCAAAGGTAATCTGCGTACATTAATAAAAGACGAAGCCTATCGCCGCTTCTTTGTTCACCGCACCGGTCACTGGCTCGGTATGGACGTACACGACGTCGGCGAATATAAAATCGATGGCGTGTGGCGTCTGCTTGAAGCCGGTATGGTATTGACTGTCGAACCTGGCATCTATATTCCACCCGGTAGCAAAGGGATTGCCAAAAAATGGTGGGGCATCGGGATACGCATCGAAGACGATATTTTGGTAACAAAG
>CALZHD010000088.1 GCA_945787155.1 uncultured Gammaproteobacteria bacterium
AAGCAAAAAAAAGACGGACCCACATGGCGCCACATTCCCGATACTTAGCTAACCGATGGATAGGAACATATCAGGCACACCACAGGAATTACCCGTCTGGACATATCATCGGCATTTTGAGGGCGAAAATCAAGTCGGTTTTTAGGGGGAGTAGGGTAAGCTCCCTGCAATTTCGCTGTTCGGCGCTCGTCACCCCGTCATCCCGGTAGCCAGCTTTTTGGGGGGTGCAGCCTCTGTGCGCGTGGCTTATTACTGAGCGGTAATATTTACATTGAATCCATGGGGTTAGTTCGCCACAATGGTCTGTGGGGAGGCTAGATTCAGAGTACGCTTACTCTGAACCTATGTAGTTTGATAATAATAAGGTTTTAGATTCAAAAAGATGACCACCAACGAAGAACAACAATTTCTCGACAGCCTCGATAAAAAACTCTGGACCAGTGCGGACAAGCTTCGCTCTACCCTTGATGCCGCGCAGTACAAACATACCGTACTGGGTTTGATCTTCCTCAAATACGTTAGTGATTCGTTTGATATCCGTCGTGAAGAACTCACCTCTCAGTTCAGAGACGAAGGCAGCGACTACTACCTCGATCCCGCAGACTTTGGCGGTGCGGATAGTACGGCGTACCAGGACGAGATCGATAGCGAACTAGAACAGCGGGACTACTATGCCGAGGCCAATGTGTTCTGGGTGCCTAAGACAGCGCGTTGGGAATTTCTGCAAAGCAGCAACAAAGTGGTTATCACCAGCGAGATCGAAGTGGGTGAGGGCAATGCTAAAAAGAAAATCCGCTCTGTCGGCCAGTTAATCGATAATGCGCTGGAAGCAATCGAGGTTGATAACCCCAAACTCAAAGGCGTGCTTAACAAACGCTACACCCAGTTACAGATTGATCAGGCCAAGCTGGGTGAGTTGATTGATCTCGTCGCGACCATCCCGTTTGCGCACGAAAGCCTTAGCAGTAAAGATATCCTCGGCCATGTCTATGAATATTTCCTCGGTCAGTTCGCGTTGGCGGAGGGTAAAAAGGGTGGTCAGTTCTACACCCCTAAGTCGATTGTGAGTTTGATTGTGCAGATGATGGAACCCTTTAAAGGGCGCGTCTATGACCCCGCGATGGGTTCGGGTGGTTTCTTTGTGCAGTCGGAACACTTCATCTCCGAGCATCAGGGGCGCATTGGTGATGTCTCTATCTATGGTCAGGAGTACAACCACACCACCTGGCAACTGGCGGCGATGAACATGGTGATCCGCGGTATCGACTTTAATTTTGGTAAAGAGCCTGCCAACACCTACACCAATGACCAGCACCCTGATCTGCGTGCTGACTTTGTGATGGCCAATCCGCCGTTTAATATGAAAGAGTGGGATGTGGGGGTGGATGACAACGACCCGCGCTGGAAATATGGCCGCCCGCCATCAGGCAACGCCAACTTCGCCTGGTTGCAACATATGCTCTATCACCTGGCACCTAATGGTAGTTTAGGTCTGTTATTAGCCAACGGTTCGATGAGTTCCAACACCAACAACGAAGGGGCGATCCGCAAGGCGCTGATCGAGAATGACCTGGTGGAGTGTATGGTCGCACTGCCCGGTCAGCTTTTCACCAACACCCAGATCCCCGCCTGTATCTGGTTCCTCACCAAGAATAAAAAAGAACGCACCACCGCCATGGGCAGAGCCCTGCGTGACCACAGCGGCGAAGTGCTGTTTATCGACGCTCGTAACCTCGGTTATATGAAAGATCGTGTCCTGCGCGACTTCAATACAGAAGACCTGGAGAAGGTGACCAATGCCTATCACGCATGGCAATCCCTCATCCCCAACCCTTCTCCCAAAGGGAGAAGGGAGCCCTTAAGTCCTCTCCCTCAGGGAGAGGATTTAGGTGAGGGTGAAAAGAAAGAGCGCCTAAAGTTACCCGCCACATTATTAGAAAACGCACGAAAACTGCGCAAAGAACAAACTGATGCAGAAGCCTTGCTCTGGCAGCTTTTAAGAAGTCGACAACTCAATAACGCCAAATTTCGTCGTCAGCATCCGCTATCACCCTATATTTTGGATTTTTACTGCCATGAACATAAGTTGGCTATCGAGTTGGATGGTGGTCAGCATGGCACTGTTGAAGGTAAAGCTCAGGATGAAAAAAGGACTCGTTTTCTAAATGAGCGGGGAATAAAAATTTTACGTTTTTGGAATAATGATCTGTTTGAAAATACTGAAAGCGTATTGGGTGTGATATATCAAGCACTGCTCCCTCACCCTGGCCCTCTCCCAGAGGGAGAGGGAAGTTACGAAGATATCCTCGGCTTCTGCAAATCAGCCACCCTGGAGGAAATCACCAAACACGACTTCGTCCTAACCCCTGGCCGTTACGTCGGAGCCGCTGCCGAGGAAGACGACGGCGAACCCTTCGCAGAAAAAATGGCCCGTCTCACCATGCAACTGAAAACCCAGTTTGATGAAAGCGACCGGCTGGAAGCTGAGATTAAAAAGAACTTGGCGGGGTTGGGTTATGAGTGTTGATACCGACACGTTAGAGTCTCTATGTGAACTAATCGTTGATTGTCCCCATTCAACTCCAAAGTGGACAGATGAAGGAACCATTGTTCTACGAAATCAGAACATAAGAAATGGTGTTCTAGATTTAAGTTTACCCAGCTATACAAACGAAGAAGATTATCAGAAGCGTGTAAAGCGAGCTGTTCCGCAAGCTGGAGATATAGTTTTTACACGAGAAGCTCCCATGGGTAAAGTGTGTATGATTCCGGCGGGGCTTAAATGTTGTTTGGGGCAACGCCAAGTTCTATTGCGCCCCAAGTGTTCTGTTAACGGGAAGTATTTGTTTTGGGCACTTCAGTCGCCATTCGTACAACACCAAATATCGTGGAACGAAGGAACAGGCTCCACTGTTAGCAATGTACGAATTCCAGTTTTAAAAGCACTTAATATTCCCCGCCATCCTGATCAGGAAGATGAGATAGCAGAAGTGTTATCTAACTTGGCGGATAAAATCCAACTCAACCGCCAAACCAATCAAATCCTGGAACAGATCGCCCAGGCCATCTTCAAAAGCTGGTTTGTCGATTTCGAACCCGTCAAAGCCAAGATGGAGGCAAAAAGCGCCCTCTCCCAAGCCCTCTCCCAGAGGGAGAGGGCTGAAGGCCCCCTTCTCCCTTTGGGAGAAGGGTTGGGGATGAGGGAGAGCATGGAACTCGCCGCCATCTGCGCCATCAGCGGGAAAACAGAAGCCGAACTACAAACCCTCGATGCTGACACACTAAAACAACTCAAAACCACCGCCGCCTTGTTTCCTGATGCGTTGGTTGAATCGGAGTTGGGGGAAGTGCCGGAGGGATGGGAGGTTAGAAAGCTATCGGAGGTTGCTGAAAATAACTCAAAAACATTTGATTTTTCGAAAGTTGAAAAAGTTATTTTTGTGAATACCGGCGATGTTTTGGAGGGTAGGTTTTTACATAGCGAATATTCTTCCAAAGAAGGGCTTCCTGGCCAAGCTAAGAAAGCAATAAAAATGGATGATATTCTCTTTAGTGAGATTCGCCCTAAGAATAAACGCTTTGCCTACGTGAGCGAAGTTAGCGATGATTATGTGGTTTCTACTAAATTTATGGTGATTCGCTCTCTTGGGTGTGTTCATCCTAGATATCTGTATCAGATATTACGGCAGAAGGCGACGATACAAGAGTTCAATATAATCGCTGAATCACGATCGGGAACGTTTCCTCAGATCACATTCGATTCCATCGGATATATACCGATAGTCGTTCCCTCGGAATCAATTCAAAATGCATTTATGGAGTTTTTCACACCAATTATTGCTGGTGTCGATAGGTTGAACCTTGAGAATGAGACACTAGCCCAACTCCGCGACATCCTCCTACCCAAACTCCTCTCCGGCGAACTCGCCCTGGATAACACCGAAACCCGCTCGGAGGCGGTGGCGTGAGTGTGACTACAGAACAGTTGGAAAAATGGTTGGTTGCGAACTCTGAGACTGAGCATTTGGAGTTTAAAGAGGCAAAGAAGAATTTCCATTTTGAAAAACTGGTGGATTACTGTGTGGCACTTGCCAATGAGGGCGGTGGGCATATCGTATTCGGGGTTGCAGATAAGCTACCACGCCAAGTTGTTGGCACCACAGTGTTTGATCCTCCTGCAAAAACAGCAGGAGGTATCTATGAGCGCTTACACATTAAGATCAAAGCAACTGAACTGGAATATGAGGGTGAGCGTGTAGTGGTGTTTTCTGTGCCTTCCCGCCCTATTGGTCAGCCCATTGAATACAAGGGACGTTATTTGATGCGGGCAGGTGAAGAGTTGGTACCAATGACTCCAGACTTTTTGCAAAAGATTTTCGCTGAAGGCCAGCCTGTTTTTGAGGCGCGCATTGCTCGGATCGGACTGAGTGCCGAGGATGTGGTGCGTTTGCTCGACACTCAAAGCTATTTTGATTTGATGGAGTTGCCCTATCCGGCTGAGCGTGAAGGTGTGATTTCCCGTTTCATTAGTGAACGGTTGTTGGTGGATAACGAAGGTAGCTATTCTGTCACTAATCTAGGGGCGCTACTGTTTGCCAAAAACCTGGATGAGTTTGAGTTATTGGCACGTAAGTCTGTGCGGGTGACGACTTATGATGGCATCAATAAGTTAAAGACTCGGCGGGATATTGTAGGTAAGAAAGGTTATGCGGTTGGTTTTGCTGGCCTGATTGATTACATAGAGAGTCAATTGCCTGCGAATGAAGTGATAGGCAAAGCGTTGCGCGAGTCAGTACCGATGTTCCCTGAAATTGCTATTCGCGAATTGGTGGCCAATGCTTTGATTCATCAAGATCTCGAACAGCCAGGTGGCTCAGTCAATATTGATATTTACGATAATCGCATGGAGATAGGCAATCCCGGTACGCCAACGATTGAACTGGATCGGTTTATTGATGAGTACCAATCTAGAAATGACCGTCTTGCTGATTTAATGCGCCGCTGCCGTATTTGTGAGGAAAAGGGGAGTGGTATCGATAAGGTGATTATTGCTGTTGAAACCTTTCAGCTGCCGCCTCCTGATATTCGTGCGGGGACTGCTCGTACCAACGTCATTCTTTTTGGGCATAAGGAGTTTGCGGATATGGACAGAAGCGATAAGTTGCGGGCCTGTTATCAGCACTGTGCTCTTAAATATATTCTTGGTGAAAAAATGACCAATCAGAGCTTGAGGGAGCGGTTTGGTTTAAATAATCGCCAGACAGATATGGCTTCTAGGATTATTGCTTTGGCGTTGGAGGAGCAACTGATCAAGCTTGAAGATCCCAGTAATACCTCTAAACGGTATGCCAAATATATTCCTTACTGGGCCTAGTAGATTGGGTGGGTTTTATTTGCGTGTTAAATGCTTAAATGGAATGATACTTGAAAAACACCTTGTAAATCAGTATGTTCCAATTTGCAGGCAAATGTAATTCGCGGAAAAAAACAAAAGGCCTCGGCGACTCCGCCAAGGCCTGTTGTCGACCGGGTATCCCCAGTCCTTAGGGGGATTATTGGGTAATTTAGAGCAGACGACAAGTGCTGTTTTGTGTGAAGTTTGTGTACGGTGTAATTGACACCAGGCGTGTTGTTTACGGCAAATAAGAAAATATCGTACACAAAACGGGGATTTGCTCGTGGGAATGTGAGAGCCGAACGGGAAGTTTAAATGGGTTTTGGGGTTATGAAATGATTACAGAAGACCAACTAGAACAACTCTGCCTCGAATGGTTTAAATCGATCGGTTACGACTACGCCTGCGGCTACGACATTGCTCCCGACGGTGACAACCCAGAACGCAGCGACTACTGCCAAATCATCCTCTCTGATCGCCTGCTCAACCAGCTACAGAAGATCAACCCACACATCCCTCTCTCCGTTCTAGAAACCGTCTCACAACAGATCGCAAAACCAGAAACACCCATATTAATCAAAAGCAACAAAGCCTTCCACCGCCAATTATTGGAAGGGGTGAAGGTTGAATTTAAAGCGGATGGTAAAGATAAAACCGACTATGTGCAGTTAGTAGACTTTGCCAATGTCTATAACAACCAGTTCCTGGTGGTTAACCAGTACACCATAACCGGCAGCAAAGGCAACCGCCGCCCGGATGTGATTGTCTTCATCAACGGCCTGCCACTGGCAGTGATCGAACTCAAAAACCCTGCCGATGAAAACGCCGATATCTGGTCTGCCTACCAACAGCTACAGACCTATAAAGATGAAGTCACCGATCTATTTGTCTTTAACGAAGCGTTAGTCATCAGCGACGGGCTTAATGCACGAGTCGGTTCACTCACCGCCAACAAAGAACGTTTTCTACCGTGGCGTACCGTCAACAATCAAGATGACAAACCGCTGTTCGAATACCGGCTTGAAACACTGGTAAAAGGTTTTTTTAGCCCAGAACTGTTTTTAGATTACATTCACCACTTTATTCTGTTTGAGCAAGATGGCGATGCCTTAATCAAAAAGATCGCCGGTTACCACCAGTTCCACGCCGTACGTGAGGCAGTGAGGGCAACGGTTACCGCCGCAATAAAACACCCGCAGGAAGAGGCACGTGCCAATTATGCAGATCGTGTCGAACCCGGTTCGGGTAAGGCCGGTGTGGTGTGGCATACCCAGGGATCGGGTAAATCGATCTCGATGGTCTGTTATGCCGGAAAGCTATTGGCACAGCCGGAGATGAACAACCCGACCATTGTGGTGGTGACAGATAGAACCGATCTCGACGGCCAGCTCTACAACACCTTCAGCATGGCGAGAGAAACCCTGAAACAGACGCCCCAGCAGGCAGGGGGGCGCGATGAGTTGCGACAGATCCTCGCCTCGCGTCAGTCCGGTGGCATTGTCTTTACCACCATTCAAAAATTCGCCCTGCTGGCGGATGAAGAGAACCATCCAGTACTGAGCCAGCGTCACAATATTGTGGTGGTGAGTGATGAGGCGCACCGTAGCCAGTATGGTGATAAGGCCAGGTTTAATAGCAAGTCAGGCAAGTACTCCTTTGGTTACTCCAAACACCTGCGTGATGCCCTGCCAAAAGCATCGTTTATCGGTTTTACCGGCACGCCGGTTTCAGCCTCGGATAAAGACACCCGTGCAGTCTTCGGTGATTATGTCTCGATCTATGATATTCAGGATGCAGTGGATGATGGCGCGACAGTGCCTATCTATTATGAATCTCGCCTCGCCAGGCTCGACATTAAACAGGCCGAGATCGAAGCACTCAATGATGAAGTGGATGAGATATTTGAGGATGAGGAGGATATCTCTCGGCGTGAGAAGAGCAAATCCAAATGGGCTGCCTTAGAAAAACTGGTCGGTAGCGAACCGCGCATCCAACAGGTGGCCGAGGATCTGGTTGCCCATTTCGAGAACCGCACCACCTCTATGCCCGGTAAGGCGATGGTCGTCTGTATGAGCCGTGAGATCTGTGCCGATATGTACAATGCCATTGTTGCCATCAAACCTGAGTGGCATGACACTGACCCCGCCAAGGGCGCAATTAAGGTGGTGATGACCGGTTCGGCTTCAGACAAAGAGAAGCTACAGCCCCATATCTACAACAAAGAGACCAGGAAGGGTTTCGAGAAACGCTTCAAGAAAGTGGATGACCCACTGCAATTGGTGATTGTGCGCGACATGTGGCTGACAGGCTTTGATGCACCCAATTGTCACACCATGTATGTTGATAAACCGATGAAGGGGCATAACCTGATGCAGGCCATCGCCCGAGTCAATCGCGTCTTCAAAGACAAGCCCGGCGGTCTGGTGGTCGATTACATCGGTATCGCCAATGAATTGAAACATGCGCTCAAGACCTATACCGACTCGAAGGGTAAGGGTGAACCCACTCACGATAGCCGTGAAGCCTACGCCAAGTTGCTTGAAGCGATGGATGCGATGCGCGGCATGATGCATGGCTTTGATTACAGCAAATTTGAGGTGGATGCGTTGCAGCTACTACCGGGGGCGATGAATCATATCCTTGAGCAGAAAGAGGGTAAGAAACGTTTCTTGAATCTGATGGCGGTGATTCGTACGGCCTATACCTTGTGCAGCACCATGGAAGAGGTAGAAGTTCTTAGAAAAGAGATCGCATTCTTCTCTGCCATTAAAGCTGCCATTGCCAAGTTCACTACCATCGACAAGCGCCGTAGCGATGAGGAGAAACACTCAGCACTGAAACAGATTATCGATAACGCGATTGTGGCTGAAGGAGTTGCTGATGTCTTTGATCTGGTGGGGTTAGATAAACCCAATATTGGACTATTATCCGATGAATTCATGGAAGACGTAAAAAATCTGCCACAAAAAAATCTTGCCGTTGAGTTATTAGAGAAGCTCCTGCGGGATGAGATCAAGGCACGCATGAAAACAGATGTGGTCTCTGAAAAGAAATATTCAGATCGGATACTGGAAACCCTGCGGCAGTATCACAACCGCGCCATTGAAACCGCCCAGGTTATCGAAGAATTGATCGCGATGGCGAAGGAGATGGAAGAGACGCTTAATGAAACCGAGAAGCTGGGACTGAATACAGATGAGATCGCCTTCTACCGTGCATTGATTCAGAACGAATCAGCGGTACGTGAATTGGGCGAGGAAAACCTGCGTGAGTTGGCGATCTTTATTACCGAGCAACTACGCAAGAGCACCACCGTGGATTGGCAGGTGCGGGACAATGTGAGAGCCAAACTGCGAAATCTCGTTCGGCGTGCATTAAGAAAATGGAAATACCCGCCGGATAAATCGGATGAAGCGATAGAGCTTTGTTTGCGACAGGCAGAAGCGTTGAGTGAGAGTTGGAGTCATGAGCTTTGAGATGGAAAACACTGAGTAGATAGCGAGGGCGGACCCACGCAACTCCATGCATGCAAAAAATATAAAGCGGGGTGCCGGACCGGACCCACTCAACCCATGTATAAAAAATAAAAAGTCGAAAAATAACGGTTATTATAGGCCTTAAAGATCTCTTTTCAGGGGTAAGATAGGATAGTGCCTTTTACTCGTTCACGCTGAAGGAGTTCCGTATGAACAAGATAGATAAAGCGAACTATGATCATCCACTGCACTAAAAAGCTCGCTGCTAAACTGTCCGAGGTGAGTGCCGAGCCGCTGACTGAAGTCAATCCACTGGGGAGTTGGCACGCCAACCTCTACATCATCGACCGCCGTAACTGCGTGATGTTCTGTCACGACAAAACCCGCTTTGTACTGTTTATCACCGGGTTGAAAAAAGAGCAGTTCGCCAGTCTGAATTTCTGGTTTCAGGACCTGTTCGCCAACACGCTGCTAAAGCTGGACTACGACATCGATCTGATCGAGAAGGCCCTGGCGATTTTAACACCGGTGCAGTTTGATACCCACTGTGACCGTTCGGTGCAGGGTTCGATGCGCACGGTGCGCGATGCCGAGTTGGAAATTGTACTCAGTCGTGTGGCCGATGTGATGGATCTACCGCTCTATAGCACTTCAGCCAAGCTCAATGACCGCCCGGTGACAGTCAAGGGGATGAAGTCGGGCGACTGCCTGTGGCCGGTCCGTGATATGCAGACCTGGTTGCAGACGGCAACCGGTGGCGGATTGCATTGATGGTAGGTTTATATTGGTGTAAATATGCGATGGCTTCAGGCGCAACATAAGCCTGTCTTTAAAAAACATATCTGAGAATAGATTCGCCGGAGGGCAATTGTTAGAAACTGCGCGCTCCGGCAAGGGTCCTCTTATAGATCAAAGCTTTTGCCTAGTGAAAAGACCAGATACTCCTGTTTGTCGAGGTCTTTGTCTGA
>CALZHD010000089.1 GCA_945787155.1 uncultured Gammaproteobacteria bacterium
GTCATCCGCAAGTACGGTACCGATGCCGGTCATGATCGCATCACTGCGTGCACGCAGACGCTGAACATCCTGTCGTGCCGTCGCTGATGTAATCCACTTACTTTCCCCCGAGGCCATCGCTGTGCGCCCATCTAGCGACATCGCCAACTTACAACGCACAAATGGACGACTTCGAGTGAAACGCGAAATAAATCCTGGATTCAATGCCGCAGCTTCTGCCTGTAATACCCCGACTTCAACGTCGATACCAGCGGCCTTAAGTCTTTCCACCCCGCTGCCTGAAACACGCGGGTTAGGGTCGCTCATTGCAATCACCACCCGGCTCACACCCGCCTTGATCAACGCATCAGCGCAGGGCGGCGTATGCCCATGGTGGCTGCACGGTTCAAGCGTCACATAGGCCGTTGCGCCAACACACTTCTGCCCCGCCGCATTGAGCGCATAGACCTCGGCATGCGGTTCACCGGCACGCATGTGCCAACCCTCACCAACGATCTCCCCCTGTCGCACAACCACACAACCAACACGAGGATTAGGATGAGTGGTATAGATGCCATGTCTCGCGAGCTGAAGCGCACGCGCCATGAAGTGGTGATCTGCGGCATTACTCTTTATCACTTTCACCCGGCAGCAGTGTTATCTGACGTTCTTTAAGCTCGGGTGTCGATTCTTTTTGCAGTCGTTCAATCTCCTCACGGAAGGCATTCACATCCTGAAAACTTCGATAAACAGATGCGAAGCGAACATAGGCCACTTCATCTAAATCACGTAACTCTGCCATCACCCATTCACCAAGCCTGCCCGAAGGAATCTCTCGTTCACCACTGGCACGCAGCTTGTGTTTGATGCGGTTGATGGCACTGTCGATGTCCTCGATATTGACCGGACGTTTTTCCATCGCCCGCAACACGCCAGCACGTAATTTTTCCTCATTAAAAGGCTCTCGCGTACCATCGCTTTTTACCATTCGAGGCAACGCAAGTTCTGCCGTTTCAAAGGTCGTAAAACGTTCGCTACAGGTGACGCATTCGCGCCGGCGACGTACGACATCGCCATCGCTGGCGAGGCGTGAATCGATCACCTTGGTATCTGCTTCACCACAGAATGGACAGTGCATATCGGGACACTCAGCGTGGCGAAAAAGTTATCAAAATATATCTCAACATGCAGCGCATTACGCGGCATATTGCCTTCTATTTATAGACCGGAAAGCGTTCGCAAATCGCCAGCACTTCACCTTTTACGCGCTCGATAACCGCATCATTGCCAAGATCGTCCAGCACATCACAGATCCAGCCCGCCAGTTGCCTCGATTCATCTTCCTTAAATCCACGCGTAGTAATCGCAGGTGTGCCGATACGAATACCACTGGTCACAAACGGTGACTGCGGATCATTGGGCACGCTGTTTTTGTTGACCGTAATGTTGCTGGCACCGAGCGCGGCATCCGCCTCTTTTCCTGTCATACCCTTATCTATTAAATCAACTAGAAATAGGTGATTTTCAGTCTTACCGGAGACGATATTATAACCTCGTTTCTGCATCACTGTCGCCATCGCCTGCGCATTGGCAACCACCTGCTGCTGATAAACTTTAAACTCAGGCAACAGTGCCTCTTTGAATGCAACGGCTTTACCTGCAATCACATGCATCAGCGGTCCACCCTGCGTGCCGGGAAAAACCATCGAATTAAGTTTTTTCTCAATCTCAGGATTACTCTTCGCCAGAATAATTCCGCCACGTGGACCACGTAGCGTCTTGTGTGTGGTCGAGGTGGTTACATCGGCAATATGAACCGGACTTGGGTAGACATCCGCCGCCACCAGTCCTGCTACGTGGGCCATATCAACCACCAGATAGGCATCCACCTTATCGGCAATCTCGCGGAAACGTTGCCAGTCAACAACACGAGAGTAGGCACTGAAACCGGCAATCACCATCTTAGGTTTATGCTCAAGCGCCAATGCCTCGACCTGGTCATAATCGATCTCGCCTGTCTCTTCATTCAGACCATACTGTACTGCATTAAAAATTTTACCAGAGAAGTTAACCTTGGAACCATGCGTCAGGTGCCCGCCATGCGCAAGGCTCATCCCGAGGATGGTATCACCCGCATTCAATAGTGCTAGATAAACAGCTGCATTGGCCTGCGAGCCAGAATGTGGTTGCACGTTGGCGTAATCAGCACCAAAGAGTTCTTTTAAGCGATCGATCGCAAGCTGCTCAACAATATCAACATGCTCACAACCTCCATAGTAACGCTTGAACGGATATCCCTCTGCATATTTATTGGTTAGCACAGACCCCTGTGCTTCCATCACGCGCGGACTGGTGTAATTTTCCGAGGCAATCAGCTCGATGTGCTCCTCCTGTCGACGCGCCTCATTTTCCATTGCAGAGAACAATTCGTCATCAAACCCACCAATCGTCATATCCGATGTAAACATCTATTCACCTTCTCCAAAATAGCTCTGGCAACCTCTCTAACGGCGCCGAAAATTCATCAAAACCAAAGCGGGGTATGATACCTGATCACAAAAAATTACTCATTATCAAGATACTACACCATGCACCACTGCTTTCATTTTCGCTCAAAAATCGACAACTGAACGACTTCAAATGCGTAGGACTTTCTAGAACAGCAACGAGCATCGATAACAGCACCAAACAGGATAATTAGCTTAACAACACCCAAAAACCCCATAACTAACTGTTATTAAAGAAATTTAAAAAAAACATAAAAACAGACATATTATATATAAAATTACAGAAGTCGAGCCTGTTTTAACGTATAATACGTCATTATATTGACAAGTTATTCATGAGAATATTTCTGCTTTTTTTCCGGAAGGGATCCCAGTTAAAGTAACACTTAAATGACACCCTTCAGCCAACATAGCAGCACATCAATAATCCTGAAGCTTCTGGAAGTCGCTAAGCAGGATAAGGCTGATATCGATATTGTACACACTCATATAAAGAGCGTGCTTGCCGCTCTGGAGAGCGAACAACTACATCAACATGAAGCCTACTGCTCGCTATTCTCAACATTAATTACTCACTACAACCAACACATCGTAACAGGCGCACCACTTCATCAACATCTGGAATTACTCAAGCTGAGACTCAGTAGCCAACCTGGCCTCTCGGAACTCAGTGAAATAAAGGCACTTCTCGCAAAAGTCCCTGTCAGTAATAAAGATTTCAAATCCGATTCGTCAATCACAACGACTGTCAGCGATCTCGATTCGACTGAATACAAAAAAAACAATAGTATGGCACATCAAATCGACCCAGTTCCCACGCCCATCCCGCCAATAATCGAACAGCCACAAGCCAATAGCGAATTAAGACTTTTAGATAAAAAACGGAAAAGGATGGTAGAGATTCAAGCCGCACTTTCACTTCATCTGTCTGAGGTCGCAGAACAAAACAGAGCACTCGGAAAGGCGCTCGATACCGAACGTAACAACATTAATAACAGCAGTAACATTGGCGAGCTACAGACACTCAAACAGGAACTCTCCAACGAAATTTCCAACCTGCTCCAAAACCACCAGTCGCTGACTGAGAAACTCAATAATGCCAGCAAGTTTATGCAGATCATCGAAAGCGAAGGCCAGGACCTTAATGATGAACTCAAAAAGGCCCATACGCTCAGTTTAACCGATGAACTTACACAGCTACCCAACCGACGCGCCTTCTATAAACGTATCGAAGATGAGGTCTCACGAGTACAGCGCTATGAGTATCCACTCTGTCTTGCGCTAGTAGACCTTGATGCATTTAAGTCGATCAATGACCGTTATGGCCATAACACAGGGGATGAAGTGCTACGTAGTTTTGCCGAACGAGCACTCTCGGGTTTCAGGCATCATGACCTTGCCTCAAGATACGGCGGCGAAGAGTTTGCCATCATCCTGCCCAATACTGACGTCAGCGGCGCGCAACGCGCACTAGAGAAAGTGCGTGGGCGCACCAGCCAGTGCACCTTTCAATATAACGGTAACACCTATCCTATCCCGACTTTTTCAGCTGGAATTGCACTCTATGCGGCAGGTGAGACTCCCGAATCATTTATAGACCGTGCGGATCAGCTGCTCTATCGTGCTAAACGCATGGGGCGTAACCGAATCGAAACCATTGAAGCAGTAAAAGAAAATGAGGCGATAAAACCGTCACCTCATAACCCATCATTCAATACTGAATAAAACTTAGGTGGTGCCCAGATCAGGGCAGATCACCGACCCCTTCAGCTTCACCTTCACCCTCTTTTTTAACCGGCATCAGGTCCTGCTTGTTGATACCCAGTGCCAATGCCGTCGCACTCGCAACATAGACTGACGAATAGGTACCGATAACAATGCCAATAATCAAAGCTGTCGCGAAACTATGAATAATCTCACCACCAAGAACAAAGAGCGCCATCAGTACAAAGAGTGTCGTCACCGAGGTCACTAGCGTACGTGATAGCATCTGGTTGATCGAGCGATTTGCAATATCAACCGGCGTTCCTTTACGCATCTTGCGAAAGTTTTCACGAATACGATCGAACACCACAATGGTGTCATTCAACGAGTAACCAATCACCGCAAGAATCGCGGCCAACGTGGTGAGGTCAAATTCAAGTTGCAGCAGTGAAAACACACCCAGCGTAATCACCACATCATGCACCAGCGCCGCAACAGAGCCCACTGCAAAACGTTTTTCAAAACGCAGTGTAATGTAGATAAGAATGCCGAAAAGTGCGTAGATCATCGCCAGACCGCCGTCTTCGGTCAATTCATCGCCGACCTGTGGCCCGACAAATTCAACACGTCGCATCTCCACTTCATCAGTGCTGGCAGCGACATGTAGTGCATTGAGCACATCGCTACTCAAATCTGCATTGCTCTTTTCTCCATGAGGCGGCACGCGGATCAAAACATCTTTTGAGGTACCAAAGTGCTGTGCAATAGCATCATCATAACCCGCCCCAGCCAGCGTCTCACGCACCTCGCCAAGATCAACCGTATTGCTATAGCCAACCTCAATCAGTGTACCGCCAGTGAAGTCGATACCAAAGTTCAGGCCACGGGTAGCCAGTGATCCAATGGAGATAACGACCAGAGTTAGCGACATTATCAGCGCCAGCTTGCGCTTGCCCATAAAATCAAATGAAGGTTCTTTATTGAATATTCTCATCTAATCATTCATCCATTCATTGCGGCCAGCTAGATCCTAGATCGCCAGCTTTTTAACTTTACGGCCACCATACACCAGGTTGATCACGGCACGTGTCCCCATGATCGCCGTAAACATCGAGGTTACGATGCCAATCGACAAGGTAATCGCAAACCCCTTAATCGGTCCAGTACCAAAGGCGTAGAGCACCAGCGCCGCAATCAATGTAGTGATATTGGCATCGGCAATGGTAGAAAGCGCTTTATCGTAACCGGCATTAATACTCGCCTGAGGTGTATTGCCACTCCGCAGTTCTTCTCGAATACGTTCAAAGACCAGCACATTTGCATCGACTGCCATCCCCACCGTTAACACAATGCCAGCAATACCCGGTAGTGTCAGTGTCGCCTGCAACATCGAAAGAACGGCAACAATCATCACCAGATTCACCGCCAGCGCAAGATTCGCCACCAGACCAAAGACGCGATACCACACCACCATAAAGATCATGACGATGATAAAACCGACGATAACAGAGTTCACTCCCTGGTCGATATTGTCCTGCCCAAGGCTTGGGCCGACAGTACGTTCTTCGACGATCTCAATCGGTGCCGCCAATGCGCCTGCCCTTAATAGTAGCGCAAGGTCACGCGCTTCATCGGTGCTGTCTAATCCGGTAATCTGAAAACGTTTACTGAACTGATCACGAATAACAGCAACGTTGATCACCTCTTCGATCTTTTTCTTGATCTTTACCAGCTCACCATCAACACGCCTGGTATCAATCTTATTTTCAATAAAGACCACCGCCATTGGCTTGCCAATATTTTCACGGGTGGTATCCGCCATCTTGCGTGCGCCCTTACTATCGAGCGAAATGAAGACCGTTGGTGACCCATTTTGCTGCTCGATACCGGAGGCGGCATCAATGATCTGGTCACCTGTGACGACGATGCGCTTCTTCAACAGAATAGGACTGCCATTACGCTCTTTATATAAACGCGTACCCACTGGCGGACGCCCTGCAAGCGCCGCCTGCACATCGGCATTCTCTACCGCCATTCTAAACTCAAGTGTTGCGGTCGCACCAAGGATCTCCTTGGCACGCGCAGTATCCTGAATACCTGGCAGCTGTACTACAATGCGATTTTCACCTTGCTGCTGTACCACCGGCTCTGCGACACCCAGCTCATTGACGCGATTACGCAGCGTGATCACATTCTGCTGTAACGCCATCTTTTTGATTTCACGCAGCTCCTGGTCGCTTATTTTAGCGACCAAAAATGCATCACCGCCACGCGCTTCCTCTTCAAGCAACAGACGAGGAAATTCCTTGCGTATAAGACTCCGCGCCGTGTCACGATCCGCTGCATCACGAAACTTAATCTCAACAGCGTTGTCATTTGCGACCCTGGCAATGGTTAGATAGCGCACTTTTTCGTTGCGCAAGATAGAGCGCAGGTCACTGACATAACGCTCCCCGGCCTGTCGTAGCGCGGCCACCATGTCCACTTCCATCAAGAAGTGAACACCACCGCGCAGATCAAGCCCGAGATACATCGGCGCTGCGTTAAATGAAGCTAGCCATTCTGGTGTTGCGGGCGTCAAATTAAGCGCGGAGACATAACTATCACCCAGCTTTTCATCAATAATATCCTTGGCACGCATCTGATCTTCGGTATTGTTAAAGCGAATCAACATGCCACGTTCAACCTGCTCAAAGGACTTAAAGGGGAGCCCTTCACCTTTTAACAGGTCTATTACTCGGGCTTTACTCTCTTCGCCCACGGGAGCTCCTCGCAACGGAGAAACCTGTACCGCAGGGTCATCACCGTAGAGGTTCGGGAGTGCATAGAGAGCGCCTGTCAGGATCACTGCAGCGATCAGGACATATTTCCAAACGGGGTATTGATTCATCGTCGACCAGCCTTTACTTGCTACAGTTCCTTTTATGCCTTCCCTTTAATCGTGCCTTTGGGCATCAATGCAGAGACGGCACTACGCTGCACCTTAATCTCTAGTCCATTGGCCACATCCAGACCGACAAAGCTCTCATCCACGCTGGTGATCTTGCCAAGCACACCGCCCGACGTAACCACCTCGTCACCCTTAGCCAGTGCGGCCACCATGGTACGGTGCTCTTTACTGCGCTTGATCTGGGGTCTCAGCAGCAAAAAGTAAAAAATTATAAAGATCAGTATCAATGGCAGCAGGCCCATCAGTTCCGATCCAGCCGTAGGAGCCGCACCCTCAGCCCATGCATCATTAATAAAAAAACTCATTTTCTTCCCTCTCGTATCGAAGCCAATAATTCAACAGCGCAGCATTATGACACAGGCGGCACCGCTTGGGCGCGTTTTGCATAAAATTCCACAACAAATTGATCCAGTACACCCGCCTCAATCGCATTTCGTAAACCTAACATAAGCGTCTGATAATAAAAAAGGTTATGTATTGTGTTGAGCGTCGCGCCCAGCATCTCATTAGTGGCGGCAAGATGCCTCAGATAGGCACGGCTATAATTTGAGCAGGTGTAGCAGCCACACGCCTCATCAAGTGGACGAATATCATCACGATATTGCGCATTGCGAATACGCACGATGCCACTATGGACAAAAAGGTGGCCATTTCGTGCATTTCGTGTCGGCATCACGCAATCAAACATATCGACCCCGCGGCGGACTGCCTCGACGATATCCTCAGGCTTACCCACGCCCATTAAATAGCGTGGTTTAGACTCAGGCATCTGCGGCGTGGTGTGGCTCAGGATGCGCATCATATCCTCTTTGGGCTCACCCACCGAGAGGCCGCCGATGGCGTAACCATCGAAGTCAATATCAAGCAGACCTTGCAGTGATCTATCACGCAGCGACTCATACATCCCGCCCTGAATGATGCCAAACAGCGCCGATTCTGCGCCGGCATGCGCTACCTTGCTACGCTCGGCCCAGCGCAAGGACAACTCCATCGAAGCCCGCGCCTCCTCTTCAGTGGCCGGATGCGGGGTACACTCGTCAAAGATCATCACCACATCTGAGCCCAACGCCCGCTGCACGGCAATCGACTCCTCCGGGCCGAGGAAGATCTTGTCGCCATTCACCGGCGAACGAAAGGTGACCCCCTGCTCCGTGATCTTACGTAGCTCACCCAGGCTGAAGACCTGAAAGCCACCCGAGTCAGTCAGAATTGGGCGCCGCCAGTTCATAAAATCGTGCAGATCACCGTGGGCAGCCACCACTTCGGTACCGGGGCGCAGCATCAGATGGAAGGTGTTGCCAAGGATGATATCTGCGCCGGTTTCACGTACCGCCTCGGGCGTGACCGACTTAACCGTGGCGCATGTTCCCACCGGCATAAAAGCCGGGGTCTCAACATCACCACGGACAAAACTCAAACGTCCACGCCGTGCCGCGCCATCATTGCCTAACAGGTCAAACTGCATCTCTCATCCTTTCTCTAAATATTGGCATCACATCAAGCCCGGTTCAGAATGGCTTCTGGGAGCGGCGTAATAAACATCGCATCGCCATAACTATAAAACCGATAACGTTGCTCAATGGCATATCGGTAGGCCGCCAGAATATTTTCTCGTCCACCAAAGGCACTCACCAACATCAATAGTGTCGATTCTGGCATGTGAAAATTGGTGACCAGTGCATCGACACTGCTGAAACGATAGCCGGGGTAGATGAATATATTAGTTTCACCACTGAACGCTGCGGGTACACCCGCATTAGTGGCCGTTTCAAGACTGCGTACCACTGTGGTGCCGACCGCGATCACCCGCCCGCCACGCCGTCGTGTCTCAATGATCGCATCACAAGTAGCCTGCGGCACCTCAACATATTCATAGTGCATTTCATGTGTGGCGATATCATCAACCCGTACCGGTTGAAAGGTACCAGCCCCAACATGCAACGTTACTGTGGCCTGTCTGACGCCTTTAGCACTAATCTCGTCCAGTATAGATTGATCAAAATGAAGACCGGCAGTGGGCGCCGCCACTGCACCGGGGTGTTCAGCAAATACGGTTTGATAGCGCTGCTGGTCAAGCGCTTCATCTGAGCGCTCAATGTACGGCGGCAGTGGCATGTGACCAATCGCCTGTATGACAGCTATCACACTGCGTTCATCATGAAGACGCAACTGATAAAAGCCATTATTGCGAGAGAGCACCTCGGCTTTCACCAGCGCTTCGCCCAGTAACAGTTGGCTACCCACCTTCGGTGCCTTGCTGGCACGGATCTGAACCAATAACTCACTATCACTGAGCACACGCTCCAGCATCACCTCGATACGCCCACCACTCGCCTTTTTGCCAAAAATGCGCGCCGGAATCACACGAGTATCATTAAATACCAGCAGATCGTCTTTATTTAGCAACGCTGGTAACTGCGCAAACTGTTGATCACGCCATTCACCCATCGCACCATTGAGGCATAGCAGACGACTCTGGGTACGTTCCACTAATGGCCGCTGTGCAATCAAATCTGGTGGCAAATCAAAATTAAAATCGGAAAGCTGCATCATCTCTACTGCTGTAACTATTCTGTTTCTCTATTAGCGATACTGTAAGCTTGTCACGTAGCATCGATCACTTGTATAATCCGCGTTCCCCGTGCCGGGGTGGCGGAACTGGTAGACGCGTCGGATTCAAAATCCGATGGCCTTGCATAGCACAAGCAAGCCACCAGCTCTCAATAGCAAGCTAAACAGTCCATGCAAAGCTAAAAATCATCTATTCCATAGGACATGCTATGAGTATTTCATAGGGAAGGGGCCATATCGACACAACTAGATGAGCTCACGCATGAAAATATGAGTTTGAATAGATAGATTGCCATGACACGATCCATTCACTGCTCGTTTTTCGAGAAAACACAGGTGACAACACCGTCAGCATGGCATGATGACTTTTCTGCCACCATAAGAAATTATTTTTGCAGGAGAGTATCAACTTAAAAATGTGACATATCTTCTGAAAAATTGCCATGGGTGAAACATCACATTTCGTGATGTTTCACCTTGATATTGCTATCAGCGGTCACCATCAAACTGCTTCAAGAAACTACAACGACCACCACATTCCACTAAGGTAAAAACAGCCCCACAACGCCAGTGGATAGGACCACTGAATGACAGGGGGGGCATCAATCGTTGGCAAAGTAACTTCGTGTGTCTGTGCTTGTTTTGCTCGAATGACAACTGCGCTGAATATACTCGCAGCGAGCCCCCCAATCCTGTCTAATTGACGTGGCGCCCTACCCTTTTCTGGTAGGTAATGCGACATCATCGTCTGCACCTCACCCATCGCATCAAACACCAGCATCATTCGTAGCGCGACCATTTCAGGCTTAACACCGACCATCTGCAGCGGTCGAACTAAAAAATGAATTGCAGCTAACAACTGCTCACGAGAAAGTGAACGCAACAGCAGATTCACACTAGCAATCACTATTGCCAATGCAATGATGCGTTGCATGCCACTTAAAAGGCCTTCATAGGTTGGTAGCCACGAATCCAGAGCAGTCCACTGCACCAGCGGCTCACCCGGTGTAAACCAGCAATACACAATTAAAATTGAGAACAGGAACCAGCGCATGCGGCGCAACATAATTAGCGCCGAACTAAAATGTTCGCCACCATTACGCCGATAGAGAAACATCAATAACAATACAGATATTAATAACGCTGGCGGTGATGGAAATGCGAGCACCGCGACAAAAACCAGAAAACAAACAATTAAAATAACAGAATGGATTTTCACCATAATATAAAATCAAGCAATAGTGACGAGCAATGTAACCACATAACCGAATAATCTAATCTTACGCAATACGCTCAATTAGTTCGTTAGCATCTTTTTTCTGATCATCATTACCATCATTTACCACTTCATCGAGAATCCCCTTTGCGCTCTCGTTGTCACCCATATCGATATATGCCCTGGCAAGATCGAGCTTAGTGCCAACTTCATCTTCAGCAGAGAACAGCTCACTATCATCAAGATCACCGAGATCATCATCAAGCGAAGAGATATCATCACTGAGATCGGAGAGCCAATCATCGCCACTAGCGGGCTCATTCCCACTAATATCATCCAGACCAGCAAAGAGATCTTCTTCAATATCGTTTATGGCGGCGTTATCAGCATCGCCCATAGATTCAGAAACTGTTTGTGCCTCTGAAACACCACTCTCCGCAATAACAGAATCTAACGCGCTATCATCATCTTCAAATATCAGTCCGGCGCTCAAGTCTTCGTTATTGCCGTCTGACTCTGGGAGACTTTCTGTATCAAACGCCAATTCGTCTCCAGATGCAAGCACATCCTTTTCAGGTGAGGCGGTAGTAGCGATATCATCAAGATCCAGTGTATTGTCATCGCTGCTGGCACCATCGCCACCGATACCACTTTCGTCAACACTCTCCTCGAACGCAAGCTCATCTGATGTACCCAATAACTCCTGGGAGTCATCCAGCTCAACATCGGCAACGGCATCTAATTCAAACTCATTTTCGAATGAGATCTCATTACTAATATCATCAAGACTGGCAGTATCTTTTTTCGCTTCAGTCACTTCAAGATCAGGTAGCGCATCGGAGTCAACATCTGAAACCATATCCATCGCAGAATCAAGACTTGCCTCAAGCTCACCGAGATCGTCAAGAGTACCAAATGCGTCACTTAACCCGTCATCATCAAGCGCATCCATCTCATCGACATTCACATCAGCAAAGGGGTTATCACTCTCACTCACAGGTTCAACGGGATTTGAGGAACTTTCACTGCCTCCCATATCCAGATCACCAAGATCGAGATCTCCACCAAGATCAGGCAGATCAATATCCATCTCATTGCTAGCGCCGGTACTATCAACAACGGCATCACTTTCATCGTTGAAGAGTAAATTGGTTGGGGCAATTTTCCTCCCCATCTCCACAATGTTTTTCCAGATACTGCTATCAGTCCCACCTAACGAACTGCGCAATTTCTCTGCTTGCTCGATAAATGCATCTTTTTTATCACTCGCTGCATAGACTTCCAACAGCTTGACTTGTATATCATGGCGATCGGGCTCATTTTGCACTGCCTCACTCAGCAGTTCTTCAGCCTTATCAAAGCGACGATATGCAAGATAAACATCCGCTTCAGCGATAGCATCAATTTCATCATCATCACTAACATCCATACCACCCGAATTTGAATATTCAGGGATCACGTCATTCAGTACAGATTCAACCGCTTCATCACTAACAGCCTCGGCCTGCCCAACTTCAGGCTCTGCATAGTTAATGTTAACCTCATCATCAGACATCTCTTCCTCAAAAGCTGTCTGTTTGCGGCGACGCATGACCAACCCACCAACCAGAAGTCCGACCGCTGCCAAACCACCCAAAGGAATCATGGGGTCAATCCCGCCCAACATCGAACCCGCATCACCCAACAAGCCGTCGACAACGGCTAATGCCTCATCAACGATAGATGCTTCAACTGGCGGCGGTACCACAACAGGTGGCGGTGTAACCACTGGAGGTGCTGCAACGTCAGGTTCATTCTGCTGTGCATCACTCGCGGCCATCATTGAATCAAGCGGCTCATCCACAACCTCTGCCTCATCAGGCATCATCTCCGAGCCACTCGGTAACACCTCAGCAGTGGCAAGCTCTTCAGGACTGACTTGCATTGCAGACAGGGTATCGCCCTTGAGCGTAATCAGCCGCTGCATTGAGGCAAGCTGTTCCTCCAACGCAGAAAGCCGCTGGCGCAGCTCTTCGTTTTCCTGACGGCTAACATCGACAGATTCAAGCGCAAAGGCTAACTCCTGTCGCACATCCTCTTCATCCGCCCCCAGTGTGCTACCAGAACCCGCTTGCGACATACCTTCATCGGGCGCCACAAGCTTCAATCGAGGCTCAATTTCATCGCGACTATCCGCCCCTGCCACTGTTTCAGTGGTACCGAGTGGTCGTTGCCCCGCCGCTAGCGCAGTAGAGTGCTTTGCATCGACCCACTGTTCATATTGTAGTGTTGCGATGCGTTCTGCCTCGTTTGAAGAGACAGCTGAGATGACAGCAGGATCTGAAATACGTAAAAAATAACCCGCTTTCAGATCATTTATATTTTGATTATCAAAAGCCTCAGGATTTTCATTCAACAGCGCTATCATCACTTGCTGCACTGTGACGCTGTTATCAGGCTTCATCTGCGAAGCAATTCTCCACAGGGTATCCGTTCTTTTGACCGGGCCGTAAGAAATCTCACCACTCTCCGCGATTGAAACCTCGCTTGTCCGCGGTAAAAAGCGGGGGGCTTCTCGTTTTGAGGCGGCCCTGTTCACACGACCAGTAGTGGTTGACGCTCCTTGCTGTGAAATATCGTCGCCTTCAGATGACAATTCATTATCAAATAATGGAATATCAAGTGCTGCAGGACGCTCATCAACCAATACTGGTGGGTCAAGTAACAGAGTATATTCACGCAGAATACGACCACCAGGCCAATTAGCCTCAATGATAAAATCAAGGAATGGCTCCTTTACCGGCTCCTGAGAAGTGATCTTAAGATACGGTTGACCATTACTACGTTTTGAAACCTGAAACTTGAATTTGGTCAGAAAAAAGGGCCGTTCAAGACCTGCTTTTTCAAAATCATCCCTGGAAGCAAGTTTTACAATGATCTCTTCTGCATCCGTATTGCCCACAGAGAGTAATCCTATTTCGGCATCCAGCGACTGGTTGAGTGCCGAATGCAGATTAATCTCTCCAAGACCCAGCGAAAAACTATTTAGAAGCATGGCAAAGAATTTCGCCAAATCCTTCATGAGTCCAGGTAACATCCCTTCTCCTTTTCGTCTAAGCATCATCTCCGCACCTTAAAATATACAATCGTTGCAAGGTAGTTAACGGCAGCTTTTTTCAGAAACTCACTAATTTATATAATCATTTATCAAAATTTCTGCAATCTGGACACTATTCAGTGCTGCGCCCTTCCTAACATTGTCTGCCACTACCCATAAATCCAGTCCACGTGGATGCGATATATCTTCACGAATCCTGCCAACATAGACCGGATCAGTACCCACGGATTCTGTTACCGCAGTGGGATATCCACCAGGTTGGTGCTCATCCAGCACTACAATACCCGGCGCATCCTGAAGCGCGGTGGTTGCATCATCGACGGAGATCTTTTCCCGGGTTTCTATGTGAATCGCCTCTGAGTGTCCATAAAAAACAGGGACTCTAACTGCCGTCGGGTTAACCAAGATAGCGTCATCTGCAAAGATTTTTTTAGTTTCCCACACCATTTTCATCTCTTCTTTGGTGTAACCATTCTCAAGGAAAACATCTATTTGAGGTAAAGCATTAAAAGCGATCTGCTTTGGGTAAACATCCGTCTTAATATCCTTAGCATTGAGCAATGCCGCTGTCTGTCCCGCCAGCTCCTCAATCGCCTGCTTACCGGTACCTGAAACCGCCTGATAGGTGCAGACATTAATCCGCTCAATCCCGACTGCATCATAAATCGGCTTTAACGCCACCAGCATCTGAATGGTTGAACAGTTTGGATTGGCGATAATATTGCGATTTTTATAATCCGCCACCGCCTCCGGATTAACCTCAGGCACCACCAGCGGGATATCATCGTCATAGCGAAAGTGAGAGGTGTTATCGATCACCACACAACCCGCTTCAGCGGCGATGGGGGCATACTTCTCCGAGATGCTGCCACCGGCAGAAAAGAGCGCGATCTGTACATTGGAGAAATCAAATGTATCAAGATCTTCGACCTTCAAGTGCTTACCTTTGAATTCAACGCGTTTGCCTGCTGAGCGACTACTCGCCAGGGGGTAGAGCTTATCCACTGGAAAATCCCGTTCGGCCAAAATGCTCATCATGGTTTCACCCACGGCACCCGTTGCACCGACTACAGCCACATTATATTTTTTACTCATCGATAGCTTCCTTACGTTTTTCTCTTTAAATATTCTTGTGCCACTAGTTCAATGCGGCGACAACCGCATCGCCCATCTCACTGGTGGAAACCTTACGCGAACCTTCAATGTAGATATCTGCCGTTCGCAACCCGGCATCCAGTACCGTATTAACAGCCGTCTCAATTCGCTCCGCCATCGTCGCCTGCTCTAGCGAGTAACGCAGTAACATCGCTACTGACAAAATCGTTGCAACTGGATTAGCGATCCCCTGCCCTGCAATGTCCGGCGCGGAACCATGAATCGGCTCGTACATCCCTTTGCCATATGCATCGAGTGATGCCGACGGCAACATGCCAATCGATCCAGTCAACATCGCCGCACAGTCAGAAAGAATATCGCCAAACATATTGGTCGTGACCATTACGTCAAACTGCTTCGGCGCACGCACCAACTGCATCGCAGCATTATCGACATACATATGACTCAGCTCGACCTCAGGGTAATCCTTTGCCACGCGGATCATCACCTCACGCCACAGTTCGGTACACTCCAGTACATTCGCTTTATCGACCGAGCAGACACGCTTATCGCGCTTCATCGCAATCTTAAATGCGGAGCGGCCAATGCGCTCGATCTCTGACTCTTTATAGATAAGTGTATTGAAACCCTGCTTCTCACCATTCTCAAGGGTACGCACACCGCGCGGTTGACCAAAATAGATGCCTCCGGTCAGTTCTCGCACGATCATAATATCGAGCCCCGAGACCACTTCCGGTTTCAATGTTGAGGCATCTGCCAGTTGTGGGTAGAGAATCGCTGGTCGCAGGTTGGAAAACAGTTCCAAATTTGCACGTAGACCAAGCAGTCCCTTTTCTGGGCGCACTGCGATATCTAAAGACTCCCATTTATGACCACCGACGGCCCCCAACAGGATCGCATCACACCCTTTCGCCTTTTCCAGCGTCTCACCCGGCAATGGGTGACCCGCCACATCATAAGCAGCACCGCCCACAAGTCCGTGATCAAGTTCAATTGCTAAACCGTGATTTTTTTGTAATGCTTGCAGCACTTTCACTGCTTCAGCGACGATCTCCGGGCCAATGCCGTCCCCAGGTAACACCAAGATTTTTTTTGTCATGTCTATTCTTCCACGCTATCCATCAATATTGCCTGTTATTATTTGTAATCTAATCGATCACTCAGGATGAAAACAACCACGGCGCATCCTGTTTTCGTTTCGTCTCATAGTTACGTACCGCATCAGCATGTTGCAGGCTCAAGCCAATCTCATCAAGCCCCTGCAACAGGCATTCTTTACGAAAATTATCGATCTCGAAACGCATCGTCTCGCCACTCGGCAAGGTAACATGTTGCGCCGCCAAATCAACCTGTAAACGATAACCTTCATTCGCCTCGATCTCTTTGAAGATACGATCGACCTCATCGGCCGCAAGCACAAACGGCAACACGCCATTCTTAAAACAGTTGTTATAAAAGATATCCGCAAAGCTCGGTGCGATCACTACACGGATACCGTAATCGAGCAGTGCCCATACCGCGTGTTCACGCGATGAACCACAACCAAAGTTATCACGTGCGATCAAAATCTCCGCACCGCTATAACGCGGCTGGTTCAACACAAAGTCCGAGTTCAATGGTCGGCCACTGCTATCCTGATCCGGCTCACCACGATCAAGGTATCGCCATTCATCAAACAGATTCGGACCGAAACCGCTACGTTTAACCGACTTCAGAAACTGCTTCGGGATGATCGCATCGGTATCGACATTAGCGCGATCCAGCGGCACCACCAGCCCATCTAATGTTGTAAAGGCATCCATCGTTACACACCCCCTTGATTATCTTTTGTGACATCGACAAAGTGACCCGCGATCGCGGCCGCCGCGGCCATCGCCGGACTCACCAGATGGGTACGCCCACCCTGCCCCTGGCGACCCTCGAAGTTGCGGTTCGAGGTCGAAGCACAGTGCTCGCCCGACTCCAGGCGATCGGCGTTCATCGCGAGGCACATCGAACAGCCTGGCTCGCGCCATTCGAAACCGGCGTCGATAAAAAGTTTATCCAGCCCCTCCGCTTCGGCCTGACGCTTCACCAAACCAGAGCCCGGCACCACCAACGCCTGATTAATAGTCTCCGCCACCTTGCGCCCATTGATGACGGCCGCCGCATCACGCAGATCTTCAATACGCGAATTGGTACATGAACCGATGAAGACCTTATCGAGTTGAATGTCAGTGATTGCCTGCCCACCTTCAAGCCCCATGTAGGTGAGTGCGCGTTCGATGTTGCCACGCTTCACACTATCTACTTCATCTTCGGGACGTGGCACATGGCCATCCACCGGCAACACCATCTCCGGCGAAGTTCCCCAGGTCACCTGCGGTTCAATCGTCGCACCATCGAGTGTCACCACCCGATCAAATTCAGCACCGTCATCACTGTGCAGGTCGGCCCATGCTGCCTTCGCCTGCTCCCATTGCTCACCCTTCGGGGCGTAGGTGCGGCCACGCACATATTCGATGGTCTTCTCATCGACCGCGACCATGCCAGCGCGCGCGCCCGCTTCAATCGTCATGTTGCAGAGCGTCATGCGTCCTTCGATAGAGAGCGCACGTACCGCCTCACCGCCAAACTCAATCGCGTAACCGGTACCGCCCGCAGTGCCGATCTCACCAATCACCGCCAGCGCCATATCTTTAGCCGAGACACCCGCACGCAGCTGACCATCGATGCGCACCAGCATGTTTTTCGACTTCTGCTGAATCAGGCACTGCGTCGCCAACACATGCTCAACCTCGGAGGTGCCGATGCCAAACGCAAGCGCACCCAATGCACCGTGGGTCGAGGTGTGGGAATCACCACACACCACCGTCATCCCCGGCAGGGTTGCCCCCGCTTCCGGGCCGACGACGTGGACGATTCCCTGACGTGGGTCATCCATCTTGAATTCAGTCAGCCCAAATTCAACGCAATTATTATCGAGTGTCTCGACCTGCACACGTGCAACGGGGTCACTGATGCCGACCGAGCGATCAGTCGTCGGCACATTATGGTCCGGCACCGCCAGCACCGAATCGACCCGCCACGGTTTGCGGCCTGCTATGCGCAGCCCTTCAAAAGCCTGTGGCGAGGTCACTTCGTGCACCAGGTGTCTATCTATATATAGAACACTGGCGCCCTCAGCGGTGGTTCTCACCTGATGTGAATTCCACAATTTGTCATATAAGGTATTCTTTAACATTATATTTTCTCCTGCCTGATCGTATCTTTACCAATACCAGCCATCAATCAATGGAGGCAATATACGCCCATATCACCCATTAATCTAATTCATCTTTTTCATCTATTGCATTCCTTAAAGGAATAGATATGATAACCCCATGAACATCTCAGATTTGAAAGCCTTTGTCTGCGTCGCTGAGCAGCACTCCTTTTCACAGGCCGCAGAAAGACTGCATCTGACTCAACCAGCGATCAGCAAACGGGTCGCCGCACTGGAAGACTCGCTCGACACCCGACTTTTTGACCGCATTGGGCGTTCGGTGAAACTCACCACTGCCGGCAGTGCGCTACTGGTTCATGCACAGAAAATTCTGCTAGCCGTCGAAGATAGCCGCCGCGCCATCCACAACCTTTCGGGTGAAGTCAGTGGTCAATTGAGTGTCGGCACCAGTCATCATATTGGACTACACCGCCTGCCAACGGTACTCAAGACCTTCAGCCAACAGTTTGGCGATGTGCAACTCGACCTGCACTTTCTTGACTCAGAGGCTGCCTGCGGCAAGGTTGAACATGGAGAGCTCGAACTTGCGGTGGTGACACTACCGCCATTTGATGACAGCCCACTGACGATGATCCCAATCTGGCAGGACCCACTGGTACTGGTCACTGCGCATGACCACCCTCTCTGCGCCCTCAAACGGATCACCCCATCGCAATTGGCAAATTTCGCGGCTATTTTACCCTCGCATGGCACCTTTACGCGTGAATTGATTGATGATCACTTCAGCGACAATCGCGACCAGCTTAACGTTCGGCTCGAAACCAACTACCTTGAAACCATCAAGATGCTGGTTTCAATTGGTCAGGGATGGAGCGTGTTACCGAAGACCCTGGTCGATGAAAGTCTACAGGCCCACCAGGGCTATTTCTCTGCCGAACGAATCCTCGGTATCGTCCATCATCCCAAACGAACACTTTCCAATGCCGCCCAGGCATTTATCACAGTCTGTCAAAAACAATCTAAAGCTAGCAGTAAATCTCGAAAAAAATACCGCTACACCTCGAATAATTAAGGGATTTTAGGTAGGATAGCGACTTTGTTTCAACCGGGCTGCAGTAACAGGCATGAGCGCACAAATCATCGATGGCAAGGCGATCGCCAGCCAGATTCGTCAAAACGTCAAACAGCGCGTTGATAAACGCCTCGCCGAGGGGATACGTGCACCTGGACTCGCCGTCATTCTGGTCGGCCAGGACCCTGCCTCTGAGGTCTACGTTAACAGCAAACGTAAAGACTGTGCCGAGGTCGGCTTTGTGTCAAAGTCGCACGATCTGCCGGAAGAGACCTCACAAGAGACATTGCTGGCGCTGATCGAACAGCTCAACGACGACGATGCAATCGATGGCATCCTGGTACAACTGCCATTGCCCAAACATATCGACCCCAAGACGGTCATCGAAACCATCCACCCGGATAAAGATGTCGATGGGTTTCACCCCTACAATATTGGTCGCCTGACACAGCGCACCCCACTGCTACGCCCTTGTACCCCCTACGGCATCATGACCTTGCTAGAGCATACTGGCGAGAATATACAGGGCATGGAAGCGGTGGTGGTCGGCGCATCCAATATCGTCGGTCGCCCGATGGGACTGGAGTTACTGCTCGCTGGCTGCACCGTCACCACCTGTCATCGTTTTACCCAAAATACCCATGAACATGTCTCGCGCGCCGACATCGTAGTGGTTGCCGTGGGTAAACCCGGCATCGTCAAAGGCGAATGGATTAAGCCCGGCGCGATCGTCATAGATGTCGGCATCAACCGCAACGAAGCCGGCAAACTAATCGGCGATGTCGATTATGAAGCCGCGGCCGAACGTGCCAGCTGGATCACCCCAGTTCCCGGTGGAGTTGGCCCGATGACGCGTGCAACGCTGTTGCAAAACACACTCTACGCCGCTGAAAGCCTGCACATAGACAGTTAACGCAGGCACATTATCTCAGCTATAATCTGCTCCCATCACATTAGTGATAGCTTGCATTAACTGCGAGTTTGCAATGACACTCAGCATAGAAGGACGCCCTACGGCATGAGAGACATCGAATCGAAGCCCTCTAACTTTATTCGTCACATCATCGATGAAGATCTGAAAAACAATAAAAACGGTGGCCGTGTCGCGACCCGCTTTCCGCCTGAACCCAATGGTTATCTTCATATCGGCCATGCCAAGTCCATCTTACTGAACTTTGGTCTCGCCGAAGATTACAACGGCACCTGCAATCTCCGCTTTGATGACACCAATCCTCATAAAGAGAACATCGAGTTCGTTGAGGCGATCAAAAATGATGTTGCATGGCTCGGTTGTGACTGGGGCGACCAGGTCTATTTTTCGTCCGACTATTTTGATGCGCTGTATGACTTTGCCGTTCAGCTGATCAAGAAAGAGAAGGCTTACATCTGCGATCTGAACGCAGAAGAGATGCGCGCCTATCGCGGCACCCTGACCGAAGCAGGCAAAGATAGCCCATATCGTGAACGCACTGTTGAAGAAAATCTTGATCTGTTTGCCCGCATGAAAGCGGGTGAATTTGAAGATGGCAGCAAAGTACTGCGGGCGAAGATCGACATGGCCTCACCCAACATCAACATGCGAGACCCAACGCTCTACCGTATCCGTCACGGCGTGGTGCACCATCAAACCGGCGCAGCGTGGTGTCTCTATCCAATGTATGATTTCACCCACTGTATTTCTGACGCACTGGAAGGCATCACCCACTCGGTCTGTACCCTCGAATTCGAAGATCACCGCCCACTTTATAACTGGTTTTTGGACACGCTCGAAACAGAAAACCATCCTCAACAGATCGAATTCTCGCGCCTCAACCTCGAACACACTATTACCAGTAAGCGCAAGTTGACCGAGCTGGTCGATAATGGTCATGTCGAAGGGTGGGATGACCCCCGCATGCCGACCATCGCCGGGTTGCGTCGCCGTGGCTGCACCCCTGCCGCACTGCGTGAGTTCTGTCAGCGCATCGGTGTCACCAAATCTGAAAACGTGGTTGAAATGGCCGTGCTAGAAGGTTGCATTCGCGATGACCTCAACAAAAACGCACCGCGCCGTATGGCGGTGCTGCATCCACTCAAGATAGTCATCACCAACTACCCTGAAGATCAGTTCGAAGAATTAGAGGCGGCCAACCATCCTCAGGATGAAAGCTTTGGCATGCGCAAACTACCGTTTGGGCGTGAACTCTATATCGATCAGGAAGACTTTAAAGAGGTTCCGCCAAAGAAATATAAACGACTCATCCCCGGTGGCGAAGTTCGCCTGAGAAACGCTTATGTCATCCGCTGTGACGAAGTGATTAAAGATGCCCATGATAACGTCATCGAGCTTCATTGCACCTATGATGCTGACACTCACGGAAAAAATCCTGAAGGGCGCAAGGTCAAGGGTGTCATCCACTGGGTTTCAGCAAAACACGCCATCGAAGCAGAAGTCCGGCTCTACGACCGCCTCTTCAACCATCCAACCCCAGACAATAGCAAAGATGGCAAAACGTACATTGATCACCTCAACCCTCAGTCACTGTTGACACTGACACACTGCTATCTAGAGCCAACACTGATCGATGCTACTCCAGGCGAGCAATTTCAGTTTGAACGTGAAGGATACTACAGCCTAGACCCGATGCATCAGGCTAATAACAAACCGATCTATAATCGCACAGTTACATTACGGGATACATGGGCGAAGATCGAGAAGAGACGGTAAACACTCAAAGAGCAGTGTGTAAATCAGAGCAAGCCTTTTTAGACATGCCTTGTAGTAATAAATAACACTACACCCGAAACTGTCCGACTAATGCCTCCAGTCGCGATGCGAGACTCAACATCTCGCTGTTGGCTGCCGCCGTTCGCTAAACACCCTGCGCTGTTTGCACAGAGGAATCTTGAATCACTGTAACATTCTTAGTTATTTCTTCAACGACATAGAAGATACCCCCCAGTCAAGACTGGAAGTAAGCGGAGTCGCCATGGTCACCTTTGAATAATACTCAGACACTCCAGTGCGTCGTTATACTTTCTAATGCACAGCACCGCACAGAATGCCGACATCCACAAAAAAGCCATAATAAATGACATTAAGAAAACGATTGTGTCGCTACTTCGCTAAAAATTATTTGGTGTCCATGCCAATAATTCACTCACTTACGCGACAGCTGATTCCTTTTGCATCGACCACCCTGCGTCCGCAGCGCTTTCGCACAACCTTGCTCACTTCGTTCTCTCGTTACACTCAACACTGCTATCACAATGGCTCTACGCCCACTAAAGCCGCTCCTGCATTTCTCCGCCGCTCGCTAGCGCTCACAACTACGAAAGGGCAGACGGCGTGGCCTATCGGCGACAGGTTATTTTTTGTAATCCAGTTCTCGAAAATAAATAACAAAAGTAAGCATGTTCAGCCAACGCAGCTTTCATTGGCCAGTGAACGCCCAATCTAAGCTAACGCCACGATTCAGAAAATTAACTTACACAGATATAATTTTATTTTTCGAAAGATTCTAACCCATTACATCTCTTATTTGTGTAATATGCATCTTGTTTGTATGATATTTACCCGAGTGCGATCTCGATCGACAATTTTTTTAGGTTATTAAGTCTGCACAGAGAGATACTAATGAACCTTAGTTCTGCACGTGTACTTTCCAGGGATGAGATACACGTGGCTCATTGGTTGAACAAAAAACAAGAAATCTGTTTGATTTCGTATAAGTAAGAGCCCATTTACAGAGCCATTATCCCATGATCACGCAAAGACATATCACCAAAGACGCTTACGCTACCGCACCCTTAAACAAGCGATCAGGCGTTCTCACATTACTACTT
>CALZHD010000090.1 GCA_945787155.1 uncultured Gammaproteobacteria bacterium
ATGAGTTCGGAGGAAAAAATCCGGTGCACACGCTGTTTTAGAAAAACTATACGCCTTAATTGTTTGAAATCAATTGCTATTTCGTGGGGATACCTCAGGCTCTGACCCCTTAAATCCCGCCTTAAATCCCTCATAAACTGGTGGCCAAAAAAGCGATTGCCAACAAATTAGCAAAGGCTTGTTATCACATGCTGGTTCGAGATGAGCCGTTTGATGTAGACCGAGCCTTTGCATAAGGGTGCTGTGTCGTGCCGAGGTCGAAAGGGGTCTGGTGAAAATCCTATGCTCTGATTACCTGGTACGACACACACATAAACGATAACGATGTTGGAAAGTGCCTCAAACCGGAGCCAACAGGAGACTGATGAAAACTCCCGACTCTGAATCATCTGGACCGGTTTGGGTACCGACGATTTTATGTGGCATCAATGGTGCCAGGGGCGGAATGATTTCTCACTGAGAGCAGCGTTCCATGCCTTGAACCCGATGGGTGACTGAAGCACTTTGCCAGTGGCGAAGTAGCTCAAACAATAAAATTAAGGGCGCACAGTCCATGCGTTATCATGAAAATCGATGGGTGGATGCTCAGGGTTTTGTTTATCCACTTGACTGGAAACGGCTAATGGGTGACCCCTTAAATCTAAAGATCACCTAAACAGATACGATTACGGCCGTTGTTTTTTGCTTGATATAAAGCCATATCTGCCTTCTCACTCAATGCTCGAACATTGTCGGTATATGGAAAACTTGCTACACCACCACTGAACGTTACTTTGAATTTATGGTTGTTGTGTTTGTGTGTGATTTGAGAAAAATCGTTTCTGATGCTATCCAGAACATGGAGTGAATCGTTCATATCGGTATTCAGCAGAATAACGGCAAATTCTTCTCCACCGTAGCGACCGACTAGATCCGTGCTACGTAAACGGCCTTTCAGCATCTGCGCCAAAGTATTGATCACCTGGTCACCCGCAGCATGGCCATAGTTATCATTGATCTTTTTGAAGTAGTCTATATCTATCATGGCATAGGCGAAGTTGGCACCGAGACGATCCGCTCGTGCTACCTCCAGAGCCAAGCTCTCTTTTATCTTGGTATGATTTAACAGGCCTGTGAGACTATCGCATGTTATCAGACGACAGAGAGAGCGATAGCGTACAATTCTATTTTTGACTGAATGAACAAGTTGCTGCTTGCTGATGGACTTATTGATAAAGTCATCACCACCGCCAATGCTCAACGCATCGAGCTGTTTGTCGATACTTTCTTCTACCGAGAGGTAAGCGATTGGGATACTCAGATAGCGTGGATACTGGCGAATGATCTTGGCGAGTTCGATGCCATTGCAATTGGGCATGTACAAGTCCATAAGAATAATTTCAGGATTAGACTGCTCCAGTGTATCTAGCACCTTTAGTGGGTCAGAAACCGCCTCCACCTGCATGCCTGCATTTGTAAGAACCGATGAAATATATTCGATGTGAAACTGGGTATCTTCCACCAATAAGACCCGATAAGACTCTTTTGAGGGTTGATTAAAATAGTGATCCAATTTTTTTGCAATATCTTCTTCCTGGTAAGGCTCAACCATGAAGCCAATCGCATCTACCTTAGCGGCATTATGACGGTCATTGAAGTTATCCTCATCCGAAGTAAAGATTAGTGGAATTTCCGCTTTCTTAATTTTTTCGAAGATATAAGAGTCAGATTTGATGATTGCATCCGCTGCCTGCGCCCCCATTACTATGGCATCGGGTATCTTTGCTAAGAATCCAACAATGAAATCGGCACTATTGGAAAACCATGCTGAATTGTAGCCAAAACGTCCTATATTGGTAGTTAGTTGGTCGTTCGGCTTCTGTACATCAAAAAAATACAATGAGCGATTTTTGCCACTTTTTAATTCTGAAACAGCACCAGTAGCACCTGTCTGGAAATGTTCACGACGTAGAAAAAATATTTCTTTCTTAATTACGCCAAGAAGATGTGAAATCTGGCGCGCCTCATTCACATACTCCTGATTTCTGTCTGAGATAAGAGCTTCCAGACACTTCTTTAGGGCGTCAAGATTGCGGTATAAAACAATAAACCCAATGGCTGATGTGTCTGTGAAAAGTTCATCAACCTCTGTCATGATTTTGCTAAGTTCTACCGAAGTTTTTATATCCTTTTGAACGACTGACCAGCTAGCGGAAATTTTCGCGACCTTTCCTGGCAAATGCCGCAAGAATATCGCTTTGTCGTCATCATTATTATCCATAATGCTTTATCCCGCACAATTGGTATGGGGTTATCTCTTTGCTAAGGAGTCTCTCAGATTTCGGCATAAATACACAAAACTTAAGGGAGTCCAGAGCAAGCCAGGGCGTGATGGATTAGTGTCTACTGAAACGAAGGAAGTCCAGTTTCAGCTGGGTCCAGACTATAGGTCTCTTCAAATCCCTGATGGTGAAAATAATCGGCGGCGCACTTATGACTAAAATCCTCGGCCTAACTTGTGATTGTAACGAGTAACGGCAGTTTACTTATTCCATCGTGAATCATTTGTTTACCAAAATTTAATAAACTTGCGCTTCGCCTGCTGGACGCGTTTTGAAACGCTTATAGCCCCACTGATATTGCTCAGGGTATTCACGGATAACAGATGCAATACCACTATTAATTTCTGCAAGCGAGACATCCAGGCTTTCACCGCCAACCTGCGTGAGTTCCGGTTGAAAATGAATCACATAGCCTTTGCCATTAGGGAGTCGTTCGGCAAAGCAAACAAGCGGGGCCGCGTTTGTCTTTTGTACTAAGCGCGTGACTAATGTGATGGTGTTGGCCTGTATACCAAAAAGCGGCGCAAAGGCACCGCCGACTTTGCCGGGATCCTGATCCGGCAGAATACCCAGAATTTCCCCTTTTTTCAGGGCCGTTAGCAATACCCTGACGCCACGAGCATCTGTCGCGGCGAGTTTCAGACCGAATCGTGTGCGGCCTTTAAGCATTATATTTTCTAGTGTGGTCATGTCGGGTGGGCTGTACAGACATATCATCGGATATTTTATCGAAAGATAGAGACCTATAATCTCCCATGCGCCTAAGTGGGGGGTTAAACAGATGATCCCACGCTGCTCAGCCATGGCCTTTTCGATATGTTCTTCGCCTTCAACCCTCACGATGCTATCAAGTATTTTTTGTTGTGATGCGGTCCAGAGAAAAGGGGTCTCTGTGATGGCTCTACCCAGGCTGCACAAACTCTCTTTGGCTATCCGACGCCGCTCATCTTCGTCCTTGTTCGGCAAACAGAGACCGAGGTTAATCTCAGTGATGTTGCGAGTAGTCCCATTACTTAACCACAATAGCCAGCCAATAAAGTTGCCTAAACGATATGCTACTGAGCGAGGAACATAAAAGAAGAGCTTAAACAGGAGTCTAATAACGGGTTCGCGGTAACGTCTTCGGAAGTTTCGTACTGAAGCATTAAAGGTCATAACACTGAATTTAATCGAAAAATAAAAGACACATTATAACAGGGTAATAGCCGGCTGACCTATCATCATGCTCTGTACGATAAAGCCTTCGACCACGGTCTGGTCACCTTTGATGAAGACCTCCGTGTCGTCAAATAAAATGCGTTCAACAAAAGCCTGGCTTCTATACTAATAGCCCAAAAACTATTCGATATAGAAGGGCGCCGTTTAATACTCCTAGCCCGATTTGGAGCCGATTAAGCCGCGCTGGCCCATCACCGTGACGTGCTTTTTCACAAAGGGCAATAGCGCTGATACGCAGATATCAACTGCCTAACAATCAACAGGCATCAAGATATTTGCAGCGCCCAGTCGGTGTAACCGCCATCCAGACTATAAGTCTCTTCAAATCCCTGATGGTGAAAATAATCGGCGGCACCCTGGCTGCTGTTACCGTGATAGCAACAGACTACCAGCGGTTTGTCTAAATCTGCCTGGGCGATAAAATCAGCGACGTTTTGATCACTAATGTGAATGGCATCTTCAATGTGGCCTGCCGCGAAAGATTGTGGATCTCGAATATCAATCAATGTGATCGATTTTTCACGAGACAAGGTTTTAAAATCATCAATGCTAATATGTTTGAATGCCAAGGTGATGCTCCAAAAAATGATAGAAACTATAACGATAGTACACCTGTCTCGTTATATATCATTTGTCTGCTAAGAGTTAATAAGTTTTTCGCTTTTAAGGCTATTTTTAAATTTTGAATTATAACAGGGTCCTGACTGGTCTGGCCCAAATGCATTAACAAATAGCCATGTATAAAGCCAATTCCCACTTCTGTACCCATGTGACAGCGCTGCATATTATCGTGAAATTCTGTTTCAGAAGACGTGGTAACACTGGTGCGCCCCTGTTTGATCCCCTACAATAAAACCCTGCCCAGCTCCCTCATTCAACAGCCATGTGGTATTTACAAGCATTATGAAAATAAACAATAGATTATACGCCTGGTGTTATTGGGGATTGATGATGCTCATACCAGCCTTGATCATCACTTTTGTATTAACACCTGTTTTACATAAAGAGGGCATCATCAACGAAGGTGTTTTCTCAATGGTCAAAGTACCTTTGTGGGGCGGGATAGCGTTGTGTGGGGTTGTCATGTGGGGCTATGCAATACAACGACTGGCCTATGTGTGGCAGTGGTCACCGACCATACAAAAGATTACCGGGGTGATATTCATTATACTTTTTCCGGGCTTGTCTGGTTTTTACCTTTATTACCACGACAGGGGTGAGTCGCAAAAAGAAGCGCGTCGGCTGAAGCGTGAACAAGAATCGACTGCCGTTGATTAGCCAGCTTCTGATAAACTCGAGAAACATCTGCTAGAATCCACAGCATTATTAACCTCATGAAACAGATATACAGAGCGTGTTATGCCAAAAGCCAGTGATTTAAAAAAAGGGTCTGTGGTTGAAATCAATGATCAGCCCTATGTGGTGATGCACATCGATGTGCAAAACCCCTCTGCGCGTGGCGCATCCACACTGTATAAAGTGCGCTTTAATCACACGCGCACCAAACAGAAGCTGGAGCAGGGGTTTAAGGGGGATGACTTCCTCAAGGAGGTCGAGCTGATTAAGCGCAATGTACAGTTTTCCTATATGGACGGCGACGACTATGTCTTTATGGATAACGAGGACTATCAACAGTTCACCATCAATGGCGCTGAATTGGCCGACGTTGCGGGTTACATCACCGAGCACCTGGAAGGGATGATCGCGCTGTTGATTGACGACGAGCTGTTGGGGATTGAGCTGCCGCAGACCGTTGCACTGGAGATTACCGACACCGCGCCGGGTATCAAGGGCGCCAGCGCTACCAGCCGCACCAAGCCTGCCATACTCTCCACCGGCATCGAAATTCAGGTACCGGAATACCTCACAACTGGTGAAATGATTAAAATCAATACCGCCACGGGCAAGTTTATGTCGCGCGCCTGATCATCTTCTAAAAAATAATAAAAATCTAATAATATCAGTGAGAAATATATGACTATTAATTCTTTAGATGATCATGTAAATAATGCTGCACTGTGACATAATCAATAGAATAAACGGTAGATAATAGGGTCTAATAGAACAGGTATTGTTACTGTTCCACAATGTCTTCCTGTGAGGCATGGCATGAAAAAATTAGCGTTCCTTGTCATTATTGCACTGCTCAGTAGCTGCGCGAGTAAGCCACCGCAATCCATCAGCAAGATCCCGTCCAGCCACCTGACAGTGGCTCAGGTACAGGCGAATCCAGCGCTATATATCGGTTCTGAAGTGCGTTGGGGTGGTGTGATCACCCAGGTGGAAAACAAAGCGACACAGACATGGATAGAGGTAGTCAGTCGCACGTTGGGTCGGGATGGAAAGCCAAAGGGGCAGGACAGCAGTGGCGGACGTTTTATTGCCAGCATTGCTGGGTTTGCTGATCCGGCGGTGTACCAGACAGGCCACCTGTTAACGGTGGTTGGCACTATCGAACAACAGGTCACTCGGCCTATTGGTGAGTATCAATATACGTTTCCAGTGGTCGCGGTGACAGGGTCATACATGTGGATGATTGAGCCAGAGATCCCTTTTCCAGACTATCCGTCATCCTGGCGTCATTATGATCCCTGGTATGATCGCTGGTATGACCCCTGGCCTTACTATTACTATCCTTACCCATTCCGCCCAATCCGGCCAACCCATCCACGGCATCGTTAAAGATTAAGCACCGGATTGAATCGACAGCAGCGGAGTAGATCCCTGCAAAGCTTGTTCAAGCTTTGGTTCAGATCCTATTTATCCATTGGGAGGTCAAAGTAAAACTCGCTGCCTTCGCCCAATGTGGAATGAAAACCAATACTGCCACCATGCAGCTCAACGATTGCCTTGGCGATACTTAGGCCAAGCCCGGTGCCGCCACGCTGGCGTGTGTCGGAGGAATCTGATTGCGTAAAGCGCTCGAATACTTGAGGGCGAAACTGGTGTGGAATACCGGGGCCATGATCTTGTACAGACACCCGCACCATCGGCCCATGTTGCTCGGCAGTGATGTGGATGACATCGCCTTGTGGTGAAAACTTAGCGGCGTTGGACAAGAAATTATTCATTACCTGCATCAAACGTTCATAGTCAGCGGTAAGGGTAACCGTCGGTACCGGTTGCCGCTGGTACTCAACGTTGTACTGGTCACCATAGGATTGATTGGCGATGATGGCCTGATCAAGAAATTCAGCTAAATTGAATGTCCGTTGTTCCAGCTGGATCGTGCCCGACGTCAGTTTCTGGATATCGAGCAGATCGTTCACCAGTAGCAGCAGACGTTCTGTGTTTTGATAGGCAATATCCAGAATTTCACTGGTTTTCTCCGCCAATTCACCGGTAACGCCGCCTTTTATTAGACCCAGAGAACCGCGAATCGATGTCAAAGGCGTGCGGATTTCATGGCTTACGGTGGAAATAAATTCGTCCTTGAGGCGATCGATACGCTTGCGCTCGGTAATATCACGAATGATGGCGAGAACATATCTCTGGTCACTTTCGGTATGCGCATTAAGGCTAACTTCAGCGTCAAACAGGGTGTTGTCGAGTCGGCTATGCTGCCACTCAAACATCTGCGGAATGCCCTCCAGACAGGTCGTAATCAAGGCGTCCGCTTTCTCCTCAGAGTTGCGACCATCAGGCTGGGAGGGCGGTGAAAAACGAGACGGCGACTGTCCGATAAGTTGTTTCCGGCTACAGCCAAACATGTTGGTTGCCGCATCATTGCACTCAACAAATTGGCCGTCCTTAAACATAAGTACCGCATCCGATGCCGAATCGAAGAGTGTGCGATAACGCTGCTCGCTATTATCAAAGGCCTGTTCGACACGCTTGCGTTGCGAGAACTCTTCACGCAGTGCCGCAGTGCGTCTGGCCACCTGGCGTCGTAGCGACCAGTTCCACCAAAGAATCGCCATAACGGTGAGTAGTGCCAGGAACGAAAGCAAGACGATCCAGAATGTACGATTTTCAAAAAGGCTTTTCTTGCCACCCAGCGTCACCCACTTGTGGAGAATAGCGCTACGCTCTTCCGCGGTGATGGCGTTCAATCCTTTCTCGAGGATGACATTCAATTGCGGCCAGTCTTTGCGCACGGCCAGTGCATAGCGACCGAAATAACCGGTTTCACCCGCTACGCGCAGGTTAGTGATGCCCGATTTTTCTATATAATGCGTCGCAATGGCCAGATTGGCGACCATCGCATCGACAGAGCCAAAAGAGACCCGCTTCAGGCCAGACAGCAGGTCGGGCACTGGTTCCAGCTCGATCTCGGGATGGTCACGTTCGATAAGTTCCTGCCAGACATAACCTGAAACCACGGCGACTTTCAGTCCGTGAAGATCCTTCAGGGTTAAATTCTGGTCGACCTTGGTGCTGACGATGATGACCCCTGGCAATTCAAAATGGGGCGCAGTGAAGTTCATGTATTGCTCTCGCTGCGGCGTTGCTGCTGCGGCACCAAACATGTCAATTTCACGCGTCTGTGCCTGGGCGAGTACATCGTCCCAGCTCGGTAGTATCGCCACCTGAAACTTCATGTTCAGTTTTTTCTCTAGCAGCGCAACATAATCGGCTGCAATGCCGCGATATTCTCCATTGCTATCGATATATTCAATCGGTGGGAAGTCCGGATCAGGCGCAATCCGGATATCGGGATGTGCCTTTAGCCAGCTGCGTTCCTGTGCGGTGAGCAGATCATCGGCAGCAAGGCTGACAGACACTGGAAGTAACAGCGCCGCGGTGAACGCCAGCCACCAGCTGATGATATTGTGCAGGGTTTCACTTTGTTGAGTGGCGTTAGCGTTATTAAGGTTATTGATCAACAATCATATTTTCCGAAATATCTGATAGCACTACGTTTATATTAATACCTCCCTGCCGTCAAGCTCAGGCGACCATTTTTCTAATGCTATTATCAGCGTGATATCATCTCCGTTTCAAGATAAGAAAAAGCCGTTAAAAATAATCACTCGATAACCTGTATGAAGTATCCAGTCCTTTATTCCTTTCGCCGTTGTCCATACGCGATACGCGCTCGTCTTGCATTGAAAGTAAGCGGTATCCAGGTTGCCTTGCGGGAAGTTGTATTGGCTGACAAACCTGCAGCACTGCGGGCCTGTTCTGCAAAGGCTACAGTCCCGGTATTGGTGGTCAATCATCAGCATGTGATTGATGAAAGCCTTGAAATCATGATGTTTGCATTGAAACAGCATGATCCACAAGGCTGGTTGGTGACTGATGCAGAGCTGGTAGCTGAAAGCCAGCGCCTGATCGCTTATAACGATGGTGAGTTTAAGTCACATCTTGACCGTTATAAATATGCTGATCGCTTTCCGGATCAAGCGATGGAAGTTTATCGCGCGCAGGGGGAGTCCTTTCTGCGTGAGCTGGAAGCGAAGCTTGCCACGTCAGCTTATCTCCTATGTGAGCGACCTATCCTGGCAGATATGGCGATCTTTCCGTTTATACGGCAGTTTGCCAGCGTCGATAAAGTGTGGTTTGAGCAAAGTCCATATCCACGTCTTCAATCCTGGCTGGCGGGATTACTACAGCAACCGCTATTTAGCAGCGTGATGGATAAGTATGTGCAATGGCAGGAGGGTGATCCGGTGGTGATGTTCTAGGACCTGTTAACACTCATTAGCGCATAGTGGCTAATAATACTTCTCTGTTGAGACGTGTCCCGGCACGGAACGACGATGCCGTGTCATACCGCGCTCGGCGAGCACGTTTCTGGTTTCTTCAATCATACCGGAGTTGCCACATAACATTACATGGGAACGCTCCGCATTCAGTGTCACACCAGCCGTCTCTTCCAGTTGTTGATTTAAAATGCTTGCCGGGATGCGACCGTGGATCGTGTCGGGAACCTGCTCACGACTAACAAAGGGAACAAAGCGAAATTTCTCCGCATGCGCTTGCAGTATCGTTTTGATAAATTCACTGTAGCTCAGGTCTGCGACGGTGCGTACCGCATGCACCAGTACCACATGTTCGAAGCGTTGCCAGATCTCTGCTGTTTTGAGCATCGAGATAAAGGGGCCTATCGCGGTACCGGTGGAGAGTAGCCATAGGTCGGGAACATCGGGGACCTCATCGAGCACCAGGAAACCGTTTGCACTTTCATATACCCAGAAAGAATCACCGGCTTCAAGGGCGGCGAGGGGTGGTGAGAGTTGGCCACCGGCAACAATATTGAAATAGATT
>CALZHD010000091.1 GCA_945787155.1 uncultured Gammaproteobacteria bacterium
TAGAATCCGCGACCGTAATTGGACTGTAATAGAATGACGGCGTTATCCGAACCACCAGTACCACGCGCGGTGATACGGAAAGCTGTTAATGTGCTTGTGCCAGAGGACTCGCCATAGCCACCGACATTAATATCGTCCGTTGCTGAGCCGATAGACCCCCCCAGTTCGATGATGTATTTGGGTTGAGTGGCAACACTGGTGAAGGTATCGCTGTAGGTTACCGCTGTTGTCCACGTTGCCGCTGCATAGACATCGGGATTGCTGTTCGCGGCATATAACCCGGGTGTGTTGCCATCGAAGGCGGCCGCTGGTGAAACAAGGGTATTTTCGATGTAGTTTTCTGCATCTTTTATGGCAATCTCTGCGGCCTGGAAGGCCAGTACCAGATCGCGGCTATTACCGGCCATTTTTTCCTGCATTGTGGTGGTACGCATCGCAGTAACGCCTATCAGCGTCATGACCACCAGAAGCATCAGGCTGACCACTAAGACAGCGCCATTTTGGTCTCTATGTAACGTAATATGTTGGTGTGTTTTCATGTTTATTTTCCTCATCACTGGGATGGTGGCTTATATCCGATTACGAATAGTGATGGTGGTGGTGTAATTTCTGCGTATGCGGCGATCACCATTGGCGGTGACACTGGCAACACTATCCTCTACTGTTCTTAGTGTGAGGGTCATACGCACACTGACGGCGTTGTCCATGACAAGGCCTGCGGCATCGGCTTCGACATAACGGTTGGCTGTTTGGTCGTTATTGGTATCTTCACCGTAGAGAATCTGCATGTTTTCGACGCCTTCCACCATTTCAACATCGATGTCGTTTTCGCTACGAAACAGCGCGGGTTCTCCACTCGCCCCGGCTTTGATCGAGTAGGTGATTTTACGTGCCTCATAGATCATGGCAGAGCCGTTGGCATATGATAGCGCCGGTTTGCTGGCATTACCGGGAGAGCTTGTACCGGTGTTGCCTACCACGGTGACATTGGTGCCGGGGCTGGAGTTGGTGACCTGAAAGATAGTGGCCTTTTGACAATCTGATGCGAGTACGATCTTATCTGCGTCGAGCGTGTGGTTGGCTGATGCCACCGAAAAAGATGCGGCATTGACGTTGTGCCCATTTACCCCCATGCCGCTACCAAACGCGCCCTGTAGCGTGATGGTATCGGATCCGTTGAGGCCGGTGTCATCGGTACCCGAGACGCCGCCTGCCATGGGGTCAATGGGATTGGTGGCCGGGGGGATCGGTGGGTTTAGACGATCAGTAACAGAAGAGACCGATCCGGCACAGCCCCAGAAATCCGCCATACGAACCTCCTGGGTGACCAGGTGTGACGCAAAGCGACCATTTTCCTGAAGCCGCGAAGTTGCCTCCTGCACGCGATAATTCTGTTTGTTGCTGACAAATATCTGTATCACACCTGCCATCAGGATCAGGCTGATGGTGATCGCCACCATAATTTCAACCAGTGTCAGGCCTTGTTGGGATTGTTTTAGCTGAGGATGATTCATGGCTGGATATCCAGTTGTATACATTTTAGATCAGTGGAAACGGTGGGATTACAACCGGTGCCGGTGGCGCCATTACGCGCTTCATCCCACATCACTGAGATGACAAAATCAGTGCTGTCGCCGGTCACTGTGCCCTTACCGGCTGGAAGCTGCTGGCTGAGTAGCGTATTCCATTGGAAACTGTCGTAGGTGGCCATTTGCGCTGGTGTGCAGCCAGCGGTGATACAGCCGGGGTCAGCCGGAATACCATTAACATTGTTGTAGTTGCCCGCGGCAACTCCAGCTGCATTGGCACGCATGCGATCACCCATATCATAGGCCAGTTGAATGGCTTGACTACGCAAGTATGCGTTATGGTTGCTGGCCATACTATTAGCCTGAAGCGCCGCCAGGCCAAGCAGGCCAATGGAGAGAATGACCAGCGTAATGAGGACTTCGATCATTGTAAAACCGCTGTTGTGTTTGTTTGTAGTCATATTAGGAATCATGATTTTCAGTGGCCTTAACATGAGGTGGCTGTCACGGTAGCATCATCTGCTGCTGCTGTTCGAGTGGCACCTGAAGCGCTGAGTACGATGGCGCGTGCGCTGCTACCAAAGCCGCGCCCATCACACATCACCAACGTGCCATTCTGTGCGCCACCACCGATAAGTTGTGAATAACCGGTGCCAACAAAAGAGATATAGTTGGCAACGTTGCCCGCACCCACAAGTGTGATGGTGCTATTTAGCGGGCCATGTGTACGCAATATTTCTTCTCCGGCACCAACACTTGCATCATTATTGGTATCGATAAAGACAATCCAGCCCTGCTGCCAGCCTCCGCCAGTGGTACAGCCTGTATTATTTGCACTCTTGCAGATAGTGATACGGCTGCCACGTTTGACGGCTTCACTCCGTGAGATATTTAAGGCGGTGACATAATCGTTAACCTGAGTGGAAATGCGATTATTCTGTAGCATCGTCATAAAGGCGGGAACTGCCTGAGAAAGAATGATGGCGGCGACCACTAGAGTGATCATCAGCTCTACCAAAGAAAAACCTGTCTGTGCTTTTTTCATGGTTTTAGTAATAACATTCATGTCGCAGCGGGTCACGTGAAAGCCGATAAGCTGTTATATTTACCCGACAAACGGTCATGAGTAGTTTATATTCCTTTTTCTTCAATATGTTGTGGTGTTTTTGTTATCGGCCATTCTTTCGATTTGTTTTACTATATGTATTTGCGTTAGGCATGGTGATGGGGTTTTCTGGATGAAGGATTGTGTGGTTGTGGGCGGTGGACTGATCGGCATGCTGAGCGCTCACGAGCTGGCGCTGGCCGGGATGCAGGTGACGTTGCTGGAACGAGGGCGTGCCGGGCAGGAATCCTCGTGGGCTGGCGGTGGTATCCTGTCGCCGCTTTATCCGTGGCGTTATCCCGATGCAGTGACCGAATTGGCGCAATGGGGGCAGGCACGCTATCGGGCGCTTGCGGAGTCACTGCATGAACAGAGCGGTATTGATCCTGAGTGGCAGCAGAGTGGTCTATTGATGCTGGATGTTGCAGAGCAAGCTGAGGCGACTGCCTGGGCTGAGCGCTATGGGACTACGCTGGAGGTGCTGGCGGGAAGTGCTATTCAGCACTGTGAACCCGCAGTGGGCGGGCATCACGGCGCGGCGTTGTGGATGCCGGAGGTTGCGCAGATTCGTAATCCCCGCCTGTTAGCGGCACTGCGTAATGTACTTGAGCAGCTGGGGGTGGTGTTTGAGGAGCAGGTCGAGGTGCTTGCTTTGCAGCATCAGGGTGGGCGAATCAGTGGGGTAGAGACGTCGCAGGGGCGCTATCGAGCTGGACGTGTGGTGATCGCCAGTGGCGCGTGGAGTCGAAAGCTGTTAGATGACCCGCGCTACCTGGTCGCAGTTGAGCCGGTACGTGGACAGATGCTGCTTTATAAGGGTGCACCGGGATTGCTCAAGGCCATTGTGATGTCAGGTGGCCACTACGCGATTCCGCGTCGAGACGGTCACATACTCGTGGGCAGTACCCTGGAGTATGTCGGTTTTGACAAGTCGACGACGCAAGCCGCTGCTGATGCGTTGCGCCAGGTTGCCGAGCAGTTGGTGCCTGCGCTGGCCGACGTGGAGGTGGTGCGCCACTGGGCAGGGCTGCGTCCGGGAAGTGCAGCAGGGATCCCTTATATAGGTAAGCACCCCGAGATCGATGGACTCTATGTGAATACTGGGCACTTTCGAAATGGCGTAGTACTGGGGCCAGCTTCAGCGAGATTGCTGGCTGATCTGTTACTGGGACGCGCATCTGAGTTTGACTCATCACTCTATGCTATTGAAAGGTAAGTGATAATTTTTTGTTTGGCGAAGAATAAGTTGTTTCGCTGGGCACCTTCTTTTATACTGCCCGGCTTGCCTTAACAGGACGTTTTTTTCAGACTAGCCGGGGTAGCTCAGTTGGTAGAGCAACTGATTCGTAATCAGTAGGTCGGGTGTTCGATTCACCTCTCCGGCACCATTTCAGACTTTTCATTCGGCTTATCGTACTGGGTGTGGCTTCACTCCCTCTCGCTATTGCCTGCCTTCTTATATTCCTCAAGGATTTCATCGAGTGTAGTTTGTGCCTGCGTTCGGTCAGGGAACGGCCCGCGCACCTCGCCTCCTCTGAGCAGAAAATACCAGCCATCTCGTTTAGCAGTCCCTCTTCTATGGACCAGGGAGGATTGATAAAAGAAACGATCACTTCGATAGTAGGGGGCTTCCGTGGGTGGCGGTATGGTCTCTGTTTCTGTGACGAAGCTATTTTTTATCTTATTCCACATTGGCATTTTCTGTCGCAGGTTATCAAGTGGCCGTAAAGTGTTGCGTGTTTCCGTTCAGGGCGTGTCACGATTGGTTAACTGAATATAGCGTCACTTGTTAGCGTGACTACAGTGGTAATTTATGATATTTGGCGTGGCTGTGAAATGAAGTGAGTCACAAATAGCGTTGAAATATAGTGGTGTGAAAATCTCTTTGTAAGACTACTGTTTTAAAGGCCGCTTTTGTAATTTACGCTGTAACGTGCGGCGATGCATGTTGAGTTGACGTGCAGCAGCGGAGATGTTGCCGTCACAATCGACTAATACCTTCTGGATATGCTCCCACTCAACGCGGTTGATCGACATTGGTTTGGTGGTGACTGGGGTGTTGCTATCGCCTTCTTCTTTATAAAATGCCTCGACAACATCGTCGGCATCGGCCGGTTTTGAAAGGTAGTGGGTAGCACCGAGTTTAATCGCTTCGACCGCAGTGGCGACACTGGCATAGCCTGTCAAAACGACGATGCGGGTGTGAGCATCGAGTGTCTTGAGTCGATCAACCAGTACCAGCCCCGAGGGGCCCGGCATGTTGAGATCGACCACGGCGAATTCTGGCAGGTTCTGTTCCGCCACTATTACCGCCTCGTCGACGTTGTTAGCGACGGTGACTTCAAAGCCGCGTTTGCCAAGCGCCTGACTCAGCACGTGACAAAAGGTCTCATCGTCATCGACAAGTAATAGTGATGGGGCATCGCTGGGAGAAATATTACTGGTATTCATCTGCTGCTGACAATTAATGGCTTGAGGGGTATCTGGATCTTTACAGTGGCACCGCCACCCGCTCGATTGTTTATTGAGATGTTACCACCGAGGCGTTCGATCACTGCATGTGCAAGAAATAGCCCGAGCCCCTGGCCCTCTTTTTTGGTGGTGAAAAAGGCAGTGCCGGCGGATGTCAGCGCCGCCTGATCGAGCCCGGCGCCGCGATCATTGATCTCAAGCTGTAGCTGTTCGTTGTTCCACTCGCCGATGATTTCAATCTGTTGCGGTGATGCGTCGGCTGCGTTGTTGAGGATGCTGGTCAGTGCCTGGCTCAGGGTGTCATCGACCACGAGCTGTGGCGCAGGCTGTGTGCCGCGCCATTGTGGTTGCAGCGTGACTTCCGGGCGCATCAGACGCCACTGCTGCAGGACATCATTTAGATAACTATCGAGGGGTTGTGGTTCACCACCCTCTGCACGAGACTGTCCGGCGCGCGCCGATATCTGTGTCAGTGTCTGTTTGCAGCGCTCGATCTGCTCACGCAGAAGCTTTGTCTGTGTGGTCATCTCGGGTTTGTCAGCGAGATCATTTTGTAGTTCTTTGGTGATCACCGCCATTGTTGCCAGTGGTGTGCCGAGTTCATGGGCGGCACCTGCAGCAAAGGTGCCGAGTGAGACCAGGTGTTCATCGCGCAATGCTTTTTCGCGTGCCTCGGCGAGGGTGTGTTCGCGCTCACGCAGCGAGTCGGCCAACTTGACAACAAAAAAGACGATCAGGCCGACCGCCAGCAGAAAACTGAACCACATGCCGACGATGTGCTGGTTGAAGTCGCCACTTTGATGATCGCCCATGCTGTGTAGTGGCGTGAAGAAAAACATCAATAGCGTATAACAGGCGATGGTGATCACAGCCATGCCCCACGCATAGTTGCGTGGGGCGGTGGTTGCCACGATCACCAGTGGCAATAGCAGCAGTGAGACAAAGGGGTTAGTCGAGCCACCAGAGAGATAGAGCATGGCTGTTAGTACTGCGACATCGATGAGCAGTTGCAGGAAGAAGGTGTTGATGGCAATTGTTGGGCGATGGCGTAGACGCAGCCATGAAATGAGATTGATTGCGCCATAGACTGAAATCACAACAAGGAGTGCCAGCAGCGGGATATGCATGTGTAGTTTGATCGATGCGAATGCGGTCATCGACAGATAGCAGATAATTACGATGTTCCTGAGCACAAAGAGGCGTTTCAGATTGAGCGTGATGGAGGCATCAGATGCAGAGGTTGGCTGTATAAACATCATCAAGGCAATTTGCTGGGGATGGTCTTCACTTCAGGTCGATTGTACCGTGTGGAGAGGGGGATGTCCTGTGACATGATGTCGCAGGGTTATGAAATATAAGCGCAGGGGGAGTGTGCTTTTGCTCCAGGATAAAGAGGTTGTCAACATGACCTGCAATTTTGTAAAAAGAGCAGTCTTTATTATCGCAACAATGGCTGTTTATTTCTGATCTGTGCTTTTAGCACGGTTAACAGTGGTTATGTGTTGAGCCCTTGTCCTGTTACGTTAAGTTAAGCGCATTCTATTCCTGCCAGCTCGATAGTTTGTCGGAACACTCGCTACAGAGCCCCCACTGCCTGTCACAATCGATCACCAGCCAGTAACACCCCCAGCCATCGCTGGTTGTGCATTGTTTGAAACCAGTACAGCCGCAACCGATGCAGGTGGAGTCGGTGTAGAGCACGTCTTTTGCCTTGAAAAGACTATGTTCAGCTTCGTTAATGTACTTGCAGGCTTGCGAATTATTGAGCTGTGTTGTGGCCAGCGCGCGGGAAAGCAGATTTAGGCGTGAGATCAGATCATCTATATCGTGTGTGGTGATGTGTGTCATGTAAGGCTTTCTCTTTAATGGTTACAATTTTGACGTCCTGCTATCGATGGAGGATTGCTGGATATTGTTGAACTCATCCCATAGCCCCTGTGGGTCTCCGCTCCACCCCCTTTCAGCGAGTATTTGTTCGATTGCTTTGCGTGTTAACAGAATATTGCGGTGCGATGTGGTGAGTGAGCGGAGTGGGTCAAGGGCGCGTTTTACTGTGTGGCCATTGCCGTTGATTCTCGCAGCGATGTGGCTGTGTTTAATATCATAGAAACGCATTAACTGAATGACGTACAATTCAGAATCGCGACTATCTTTTTGATTTGGTGGTTGTTTCATGTCGAAAACAGTCCTTTTGTTATTCGATAATGAATTAAAAGTAATTATTTATGAATATAAATATTCTAAAAAGAATATCAAGTCAAGGATTTTATGGGTTGAACGTGAAAAATCAGGCCGAAGAGATCATTGAGCGAATCAAACATGCCGAGTCGTTGCGCTACGATACGGATGTTGCCATTGCGTTAGGCGCGGAGAAAAAACACATCGGCCCGTGGAAGGCGAGGGGCCAGATTCCGTGGGAACGAGTGCTGGAATATGCGCGTCAAAGTGGTGTTTCACTGGACTATCTGGTGCTGGGGCGAGGGCCTGTGCGCGTAGCCGGGATTGGTGTTGGCGAAGATGTGGAGCATTATGGCCTGACGCAGATCGATAAAACGCTATTGGCCCGTGCGATTGCGATGGTTGATCAGGAGTTTGATGCGAGGGAGCTTGAGAGCAGTGGTAAACGTAAAGCACAACTCGTTGCGCTGGTCTATCGAAGTTGTATCCGCGCGCAGGGCAGAGAGCCCGACAGGCAGGAGGTCGCAGAGCTGGTCGACCTCTCCATTGCTGACGAATAATACCCGTAGTGTTTATAGCGTGTGTTTCGGCGTAACCGCTTTGTCACAACATGCCTGTTATTCTGAATCCGTCCAGTGATGCAATACCAGTTGTGTAAAATATAGAGCCTTTAAAAAGACGAGTGATTTGATGAAAGCAATATGGCAGTGGAGCTGTTTTCTGTTGTGCGCAGCGTTATTGGTGAGTTGCATCGCGGTGCCTGATGCAGCGCAGCCACGGCAGGCGATGCTGGTCTATTCCGGTAATCTCGATGGTGAGCTGGAACCGTGTGGTTGCAGTGAGTTTGGGAATCAGGGCGGCATCAAACGGCGCGTTAAAAAGATTGATGAACTGCGTGCCGTGAATCCTGGTCTCTTTCTGGTCTCTGCGGGTGGGCTGTTGATCAGTGACCTGCCACAGGATCGTCTCACCAGTGATTATATTCTCAAAGGTTTTGCGGCGCTCGATTACGATGCGGTCGGGGTGCAGTGGCGTGACCTCGCCTTTGGTGCCGAATTTTTACAGCGGCACAAGCTACCCATGGTCGTCAGCAACTGGTCAAGCGGTGCCTTTGCCGCCGAAAGGCAGATTCAACGTGATAATGTCGCACTGACCTATTTCCAGTGGCTCGATCCCGCGCAGGCACCGCAAGGGGGGATGCAGGGCATGCATTCACCGGTGAAAGATGATGTTGCTGAATTGGCTGCACGTCTCAAACTGGCGCGTGAGCAGGGCGCTGTGACGCTGCTGGCGACGACGTTGTCACTCGCCGACGCGCAGCAGCAGCTGCCACTGAGTGATGTCTCGATCCTGATTATTGAATCCAGTTATGAGTTGTACGTTGATCCCAAATTAGTCGATGGCATGCTGGTATTGCAGCCTGGTTCACGCGGCATGCGGCTGGCTTCGCTTGATTTCACCATCGATGAAGCGGGGCGCGTGACAGAATGGCAGCATAAGGTGATGTCGTTGCCACCAACGGTGGGCGATGCGCCACGCATGGCGGCGTGGTATGAGGCCTATAATAGTGAAGTAAAGATAGCCTATAAAGCGAGCGTCGCGCTGCGAAAGGCGCAAAAATCCGGTGAGAGTCCTTTCGCCGGTGAGCAGGCGTGTAAAGTCTGTCACCAGGCAGAGCACCAGGCGTGGTCGAAATCGCGTCACAGCGAAGCCTTTTATGCATTGATGGATGTGAATAAGGCATTTGATCCCTCCTGTATCACCTGCCACACCGTTGGCTTCAATCGCGCGGGTGGTTTTATCGATCCCGAGTCGACGCCCGATCTGATGCATGTGCAGTGTGAGTCGTGCCATGGTGCGGCGCGTGCTCATGTGGCATCAAGCGGACAGACAGCGGTCGAACATGCGCACAAGCCAAAGGCCGAGATCTGTGCGCAGTGCCACAATGCATCGCATAGCCCGCTGTTTAAAGTGGATGACTACTGGCCGAAGATTCGACATTAGACGGCGTATGCATAGTGCAGGGTTCTTGAGTACAATGAATGCGGATTAACGTGATCGATAGTATTTGTGATTTTAGGGGTTGAGTGTTTATGAGGTATCTCGCAATTGCGGCGGCAGTGATGGTGATCCTGGCCGGGGTGATCTTTAGCACAGCGGGCAAAAAGATGATGCAGGCAGGTGATGGTGCTGTTACTGAGGTGGTACTGCCGCAGCCGGGCTCAGCGGGCGCCGTTCTGTATAAGCAGTACTGTGGTCAATGCCACGGCTTACCCGCGCTGGATACCCACACCCAGGAAGAGTGGCCGCGCGCGGTGGAGCGCATGATAACGAATATAGCTTCCAGTGGTAAACAGATGCCCAATGATGACGAGCGTGATTTGATAGTGACTTA
>CALZHD010000092.1 GCA_945787155.1 uncultured Gammaproteobacteria bacterium
GCTGTTTGGATCAAGTAAAAGACTTTTAAAAGTATCACTCGCCTGCGCTGGAGTGAACTCCACATTAATCAGTAGTGCCAGTGCAGTCGCTTCGTCTTTTTCCCGCAGTGCTTTTGAAAATGCCGCTAGCGAGCCTGCCTGGGTCAGGCGGTCTGTCAGAGACATCCCCATGTATTTTTGTACGCTCATTATCTTGTTCCAGTTCTAAGACTTAACAATAGCAACATAACACAATTGCAGGTGCAATCAGGGCTCGTCGCCTCGATTCTGCTCGCCTTTAATCTAGGGAGCCTCTGATTTATTCATGAACGGTAGCAATGAGTCCAAAATATTCAACTGCTGCGTTGCTAATCTTAGCAATAGGCCCGCTATTACTTGCGATTAGCGCCTTGCATTTGAATATTTTGACTCTCATTTCTATCCGCTCAGAATTAATCAGAGGCTCCCTAGTACTTGCAGCACAGTCTGGTTTACCAAGTTAATTTTTGTCTCGACACCGTGAGAATGCCAATTTATCTGCTGGAATCTGAGAGCTGTTGTATGCAAAAAAGGCGCTACAGAGAAAAAATTCATATTGATGGAAAATATTTAAAAAATAAAAAAACAAAGAAATGCTACTGTTGAATTATATCGGAAATAAACAATAGCAATAAAAAACAGTTTGTTATCGGGGGTAGGTTAATGCGCTAGCAATTTTTTATGATTAAAACAACTGTAAAATTTTACAGTTAGTAGGCGTTGCTATTTATGAAGATGTACGTGTAAGGTGAAAATTAAGTGTTGGTTAAGAATAATAACAACAAGATATTACTGGGGCTTAGTTGATGAGTTCAGGTGGTTATCAGGGGTAGTGTTAGTGTTTACCCTGTTTTTCTGCATGACGCATATTTATCGCGTTGTGAGAATGCATAAAATAAAAATATAGAAGAAAAATAAAAAGGGTGGGGATATGAGGTTTTCTAACCGGAGAGGGGTGGGTGTTGTTGCTGGAATATTGGTTCTGGTTACTACATCGGTTCTGTATGTACAGGACAAGTCTAAGCAAAACTCCGTCGATTCTGTGGCGTCGAAGAAGTTCGAAGCAGATCGTGGGCCTGGAATGGCGACTCCCATCGATATTGAGAAGGCAGCTAAACGCGGTTTAGTACCGATTGCTGATCGTCAATATGCCAAGTCGGTGAAGGATAGGGCGTTAGCATCAAGAGCAGGAAAAAGAACTTCCAGCGTAGAAAGTAATACAGGCGCTAATACCTCTGCTGCCAAAATATCAGCTCAACCTATGACAAATAACATAGCGAAACCAGAAACACCCAAAAGGGTCGGGTTTATCTATCCTCGGACGTATTCAATGCAGAAAGACGGAGGTGTGACCTCAGTAGCAATGGAACCGGTTTCGAAAGGTGTTCTTTATCAGCAGCGCCTTAGGATTGCACGAGGTGAAGTGCTATTTGAGCGAGCCACTCCCAAGCGTAAAGGATTACCACTGACCCCGTCACAGCACAGTGGCATACATTAGCATTAGGCTATTAATTTCGGTGAAAAAGATGATTACCATGAAAGTAAGCCATAAAAACTCTATGAAATCACATCGATCATTTTATAAAAAGTATATGAAATGGGGTGGCATTGCTTTCCTCACATTGCCTTTTTATGGCACTAGTCTGGCAGTTCAAATGTGCCCAACACCCGCATTTAATGAGGTACATTATGAAGCTAGCCGCGTGGGAGGTATTACGCTCAACAAGACACTGGAAATGCTTAATCAAGTGGATGATATTCAGGGAGCAGCTTATGACCCGGATCTAGGGAGGATTGTTTTTGTCGGTGCAGGTGTTGTTGAGGAGCAGATCGATCTGGATGACCTGGTCGTCGCAGTGAAATCTGTTTATGGAATGCTTGAAGATCCAGGACTAACTTTTTATACCGATCCCGAGACTCAAGCGGCACAGCCAGGCAAACTCAACGTCACCTATTTTGGTGCAACAAAGAATACGCAATTTGGAAAAATCATGTTTGAGACTGATTACCTGCTCAAACAGATGACCATCGGCGTCGATAAAACAGGCACTTTTCTGGATACTCAGCACCCTCAGCTTGTCTCTGGTTGTGGTGATGCGGATCCTGCAACGCTCTGTTATAAAAGTTTTTCTCAAAATGTCATTGAAGACCCACTGCTCCCGGTGAATGAAACGACCCAGACCAGTAAACTGGCAGGTTTTTCCGTCGAGTTCTGGTTCGCGCCCAAAACCATCGTCATGGGTGTGTCAGATGGTTCGACAGATAATCATCGTTTTGTATTCGAAACGATGGAAATGGAATTGTTAACAAAAATCTTATATGACCTTGATAGCGATGGTTCTGTTGAGAAAGTGACGGTGGATGATTTTCCGGCAGGGGATAATAGGGATAGATTTACCAGGCTTGATGCCCATGCTCAACAGTTCGCTGCTGATGTTACTGCGCATTATGACTACATAAGCGACATTCCGGGGTTTGAAGTGATGAAGAAACTCAAACGTCTCGGGAAGATCGTCTCAATTGCAAAATGGCTACGTTATAACGACATCCCTGTCGACCTCTCATTTATTGCTGGTTATGAGCCAAAACCTGTGACTACCCAGGAACAGGCCGACATGTTGTTGTTGTGTAAGGACGCTACGAGTAATGCGGTAGCGAGCAGCGGGCACGGCCTATATAACACCAATGTATGCAGTATCCTCGGCAGTATTGCCGGTGGTGTTGTATACAATATTAGCGATGACATGAGTAATACGGGTGAAAATGGCCGAGTGATTACACCTACAGAAGAGTTACTGATTGCGGGTGCGACTTCACTAAGCCCGACCAATCCACTGGTTGCCAGTGACATGAAATGGAACGTTCCCGGTTCTGTGAGCGGGCAATATGCAGTCTCGCAAACCTTTGCGCCTCAAAGAAAAGATGGTGAGCTTGCGTTTAGCGAGATAGATTTAACCCTGCCAAATAAGGCTGGTGAACCACTCTCCTTTGTTCGTCACTACAACTCTTTTACGGACAGGTCATCAGGATTTGGACCCGGTTGGTCAGAAGTGCCATTTGAAGTGGAGTTTGTCGATGGTGCGTTGTATTACGACAACTGTGCGACACGAGCTTGCCTTCCCATGCCAGTGCCCACTGATCCCGGCTACAATGACGATAGTGATGGAGACGGCATGTCAGATGCGTATGAGATGGCATTTGGTCTGAATCCATCGAGTACAGCTGACAAAGATACGGATCTTGATGGTGATGGCCTTAGCAACTTTAAGGAATACGAGTTAGGAACACGACCAACCACAATAACGATGAAGATGCATCGAGAATTGAAATTTGTCGATCATATCAGCGGCAAGACGATTCCATTTGTAGCGACGGGAGACCTATCCTGGGGAGGCACAGCATATACACCATTCTATCAGTCTCTACATACCAATGACACGATGTATGAAAGACCCGGTGGGCAATTTATCTATCAGCAATTTAACGAAAATGATCAGCTGACAAAATGGTTAAGGTTCGATAAAGATCTGCTAATCAACCCGAACATTCAACAAGCCGATTTGACGTTTATTCTTACCTTTAGTGGCGGTGGCGATGCCGATAACGATGGGGCTGATGACGGCCTATGGATAGAATATGTTTATGACGAGAAACGGCAGTTAGCAGCAGTTTCAACACAGGATGGACGCTCCATTGGGATTGGTCATGCCGATGATGGGCGGATCTCAAATGTCTGGTTGCAATCGTCCAGGCGTTCGCGTGAGGTGACATATAACTACTATCCTGATGGGCGTTTAAAAGATGTGGTTCAAACCGGGCATATCAAGCGCTACACTTATCAGGATGCCACAGACCCTACTTCTGGCATTATTCAGGCTGTCGAAGATATCACCCGCAATAAGAAGATAGTCTCTCTTGGCTTTGACCTGGAGGCGAGAACGATTGCATCAGTGCCGGAAGATAATGGTGGGCTTGCTAAGACCACCGCATTCGATATGGTGGCCGGCAGTGCAGTGACAACTGAAACATTGCCCGATGGCAGTAGTCGAGCCGAAACAATGCAGCGCGATGTGCAAGGGCGCATTCAGAGCAATGCGGTTGCGGCATCAATCAACGGCACAACCACCACGTTGGGAACACAATACAGCTATAACGATGTTTCGAACCCTTTTGCTGGACCGACAGATGTCTCGAACGTTCGAAATGACACAACGACCTACGCCTATGATCTTGAAGGGAACATCATTAGCGTTACCGATCCTCGCGGACGTGTCACGCAGATTGCAAGAGGCGTGGATAATGATGATATCAATATCACCGGACCTGATGCTTATGAGTTCCAGCCCGGAAAAGAAAGGTGGCATGTAACGGTCGTAACCGACCCTAAAGGACGTAAGAGTGCGGTCAAAATTGATGGGGCAGGAAGGGTGCTGCAGACTTATCGTCGTGTCGATGTAACATCGCAAACTGATATTTATCTACTTGATGAGTCGGGCAATCGACTGTTGGATGAACAGCAGAATCCTATCGCCTCTGGGAATTATATCTTCGAATTCACCCCGACCTACCCGGGGATGAATGTCACCTATAGTTATGACGCAATATCAGGCGAGGTCTCATCGATCACATCTGATGTTGATGAGTCCGTACAGTACAATAACTTCAGTGAATTGGGACAACCGCAAGCGGTCGTCTCCGCCGCAGGGTATACCACGGAGTACCAGTATGATGGCTTCGCCAAGCCAGTGTCGGTCACCGGGCCTGCGGATGTTGCTCCCACCATTTTCAGTTATTATTCGGCTGGTCTGGCGCAGGACAAGCCACATGTCACCACCACATCGTTAGGTGCCATTACGCAATCGCACGATATTGTGAATCGTAGCCGTAGTGTCACGGATCAGCGCGGCATCACGACGACTTATTTCAATAACAGGAAAGATCAGCTAGAGCGGGTGGTTGAGGTCAACCCGGATACCGGTGATGCGCTGACCACACAATATTTTTATGATGACTATGGCCAGCTGCAATCCAAGACCCTGCCCAACGGTGCAGTGGTTAACTATAGCTATGACAACTTCGGTCGTCTGTTGGGAATGGCGGAGCATGAAGGCAGCTCGACAGGTACGAACAGTGCACCATCAATGGATACCGTCGCTTCACTGCTGACCTATGACCCGGCATCTGGATTGCCCTTCACGTTAGACCTTAATGCCGTCGATGGTGATGCAGATAGTCTGCGTTACCAACTCGTCGGTGGCCCTGAAGGAATGTCGATAGACCCCCTGACCGGTTTAATTACCTGGACGCCTGCATCCGATCAGACCGGCAGCTATCAGGTCGTGGTACAGGTGACCGATGGTAATGGCGGCGTCGATACGATTACCCTCACTATTACTGGTGATGACGGTATCATCGCTAGCGATAACTGTTCCGCCGTGCCGAACAGTGCGCAACGTGATACCGATGCAGATGGCTACGGCAACATGTGTGACCCGGACCTGAACAATGACGGCATCATCAATTTTGCCGACCTTGGCGCGTTTAAAGCAGTGTTTGCGACCACCAACGCAAATGCCGATTTTAACGGCGATAACATCGTCGATTACAGCGATCTCGATATCCTCAAATCACTTTTTGGTCAAGCCCCCGGCCCAAGCGATCTGCAGCCATGATGAATTACCGGAACCGTCAGGAAAATATGATGATGCTCACCTTTTTTAAATCGCTGGTTAAACCCCAGGTTAAACCCCGGATTAAATCCAGCCCTAAGCCTCACGAATACCGCTCAACATCCAGGGTGGGTTCAACACTGCTCAGCCTGTTGCTAGGTGGGTTGCTCTTTATCGGCGGCACAGTTGCCTACGCCAAGACGTTACAGAGTATTAATATCGTTAAGGAGAGTGGTGTATCGTCACTGGATCTGAATGAAAACAGTACTGAGCGTTATCTTGTTAAGGCGACCTTTGATACTGGTGTAGAGGACGTGATTCCAGTCTGGGAGGTAGTATCATCAGCTGCGACGATACTCTCTGAAAATGGTGTGGGTATATTGACGACGGGGGAGGTGGACACGAACACCGCGCTGACGATCAATGCGAGTTATGTATTTATGGGCGTTGAGCGTAGTGTCGCTAAGGCATTGCAGGTCTTGGATAACGACCAGGTGTTGACGGGGTTGGTGATTAATGGGCCTGATTCTGTGAATGCAGATAGTAGTACCGCCTATTCGGTGACGGCCAGCTTTGAGCAGGGGAGTACTGTTACTCTTGCTGCCGATGTAGTGTCGTGGGCTGTTTTATCGGAAAGTGGTGTCTTGGTTGATATGATGGGGAGGCTAACTGTTCTGAGAAACTATGCGAATGATATTGTGACGCTTGCTGTTAGCTATCGCAGTGGCGGTGTTACACAAACTGCTGAAAAATTAGTATTAGTAAACTCGAACGAATTGGATTTGATTGAGAGAGTAAATGTTGGCAGTACTGGTAGTAGTTCTGTAGGTCTACGTTCATCAATTAGTGCTGATGGGCGTTATGTGGCATTTCACTCCTATAGAGTCGACCCGGTTGAGTCCGACCGTAATGGTCTTTCGGATGTCTTTGTCCATGACCGTGAGACAGGTATCAGTGAACTTGTGAATGTTTCGTTTGACGGTAGGCCAAATAATTATTATGGTCTTAGCTGGAATGCATCAATCAGTGCAGATGGACGTTATGTGGCATTTGAATCCTATGCTGATAATCTGACGGAACATTATATTAGGAACGACCGCCATGTTTATGTCCGGGATCGTGATACCGGTACCACCGAGGTAGTTAGTTTCCCCAGCTATGGCCGGCCAACTTCTTATTCAGGTGGTAGTGGTCAGGCGTCGATCAGCGCTGATGGACGTTATGTGGCATTTGAATCCAATTCCACAGAATTTGTCGCCGACGACACTAATAGTGAACAGGATATCTTTGTTCATGATCGCGAGACTGGTGTCAAGGAGCGCGTTAGTGTCGCTACTGATGGCACGCAGAGCTCTGTTTCTAGCTCATCCCCATCAATTAGTGCCAGTGGACGTTATGTGGCATTTGAATCAGCTTCTCGCCGTCTAGTCGCTGATGATCTTACTCACAATCAGGAGGTCTTTGTCCATGATCGTGATACCGGTGTCACCGAGCGTGTTAGTTTTAGTTCGCAGGTAGGGACTTTGAGTGGTAATCCATCAATCAGTGCCAATGGGCGTTATGTGGCATTTGAATCTAATGATGATTTGCTGGTCGCGGGCGATCGTAATGGTCTTACGGATATCTTTGTCTATGACCGTGAGACGAATGTCACTGAGCTTGTCAGTGTCTTCAATGGTTTGCAATTTTATCAGGATAGTATATATCCAGCAATCAGTCCCGATGGGCGTTATGTGGCATTTAACGTCGCTAGGCGCGGTTATAGCATGGCTCCTGTCTATGTCTATGACCGTGAGACTGGAGTCACCGAGCTTGTCCATTCTGGTTCGAATCGACATCCATCAATCAGTAACAATGGGCGCTATGTAGCCTTTGATGAAAGTTTTAGTAATAGCCTTAATAGTAATATTCTTATTGCAAAACGTTCCTCGTATCAGGTCAGTCTCTCGTCAGTAGATAACGTTATATCGATGGATAGCCTGTTGTCTGTTGAGGTCAGTACAGGTTGGGATAGAATGCTTTCTGTTGGCGGCGCCCTCAACATTAACTACGACACCTCACTGCTTAATTTTGCCTCCTTCACCCCCAATCCAGCACTGAAGCTAGACTCGGCATTCGGACGGGATCCAGATATCACCACCACAGGCGTCACCCTCAACGGCCTCGCCTTTGGTGATTTCTCCGGCGTGGAGAGTTCCCAGCTGATCGGAACGTTAACCTTCAATCCTATCGCTAGCGGCACAACAGAGATCACGGTGAGCGATAACAGCGCCACCGGCCCAATGGGTGGTCTTTATATGGTCGATGGATCAGCGGCGACAAATGTCACCTTCACTGGTACCACTATCACAATCGAAGACAACGCTGCACCCGTTGCCACCAACATTGCGATGACCACTGACGAACGTGTCGCCACCAGCGGTCTGATGAGTGCAAGCGATAGCGACGTAGGTGACCAGCTAAGCTATGTGATCGCAAGTGCCGCACCCAAAGGCGAAGTGATTATCGATAACCCCACGACTGGTGCATTCACTTACACCCCCTATATTGGCCAATCAGGCACCGATACCTTTACCTACCTCGCCAGTGACGGTAAGAGCGACTCCACACCCGCCACCGTCACCGTCACGATTAATGGTAACCCTCAACCGCCGGTGGCCGAGAACGGCACGGGATTTACAGCAGAAGATTCAACCGGGCATGTTGGGCGCCTAAGCGCCAGTGATTTTAACGCAGACCCACTCACTTATAGCATCATTGCAAATGGGACGCTTGGCACCGCTACTATCCAGGACACCAGTAGCGGGGATTATAACTATGTACCAAATCCCGATGCATACGGTACCGACACCTTTACCTTTGTTGCCAATGACGGCACGCAAAACTCAAACATCGCCACGATCACCATCACCGTTAGTGCCGTTAACGATGCGCCGGTGGCAATTGATGGTGGCGTCAATGTGGATGAAAATTCCGCTGCTTTCAATGGCACACTGCTTGCCAGCGATGTCGATAACCCGACACTCACCTACCGCATAGCAACAAATGGCACCAAAGGCATAGCTGAGGTGATCAACGTCAATAGCGGAACATTCAGCTATACCCCAAATGCCAATGCCAATGGTTCGGATAGCTTCACCTTCATCGCCAACGATGGACTACAGGACTCAAACATCGCGACAATTACTGTCACGATCAATCCTGCCAATGACGCACCTGTACCAGGTAACAACAACTTCGCTACTATAGAAGATCAGGCGGCTAGTGGCATGCTCGCGATGACCGATGTAGATGGCGACGCGCTGACCTATTCTATAGCCTCAAATGGCACACTGGGCACGGCGACCATCACCAATGCGACTACCGGTGCGTTTAGTTATGTTCCAGTGCCGAATGCCAACGGGGTAGGTACCTTCACCTTCATCGCCAATGATGGCACGGTCAATTCGGCCACTGCGACAGCCACCGTAACGATTAGTGCAGTCAATGATGCACCGGTTGCTGTGAATGGCACACTCACCGCCCAGCAGGATGCCTCGGCCAATGGTACATTGTCGGCCAGCGATATCGATGGCGATGCGCTGACCTTCACTGCTGCCACTAATGGTTCATTGGGAACAGCGACCATCACCAATGCAGCGACAGGTGCGTATACCTATACCCCAAATGCCGGGATGGCAGGCACAGACAGCTT
>CALZHD010000093.1 GCA_945787155.1 uncultured Gammaproteobacteria bacterium
ACTGGCAGCAGAATTTCCAGGCTGTCGTTTTGCGGAACGTTGTGACTTTAGCGAGGCTGGCTGTCATCAGCTGTTGCCACGCTGGATAGATCAGGGCAGGGCTCATGGGGTGCGCTGTCACAAGTTCGATCTGGATTATGTGGGCGACTTCAGGACAGTGCCTGAGGCTGTGTCGTCAGTCGCTACTGCGAGCACTGCGACTGAGCCATCTTCTGTCACACCGCTACTCGACGTACGTGACCTCAAGATGCATTTTCAGATGCGACAGGGGCTGTTCAGTCGCAATGCGGGTCATCTCTATGCGGTTGATGGACTTTCATTGCAGATTGCGCGTGGTCGCACACTCGCGTTAGTAGGCGAGTCAGGTTGTGGCAAGACGACCGTGGGCAAGGCGATATTGCAGTTGAATCGTCCCACCAGTGGGCAGGTGATGTTCGAAGGTGAAGACCTGGCACAGATGAGTGATGCGGCGTTGCGCAGTAGACGGAATGATTTTCAGATCATCTTTCAGGATCCTTTTTCGTCGATGAATCCTCGTATGAAGGTCGCCGAGATCATCCGTGAAGGGATGGTCACCCTCGGTATTAGCGGTAGCGACAAGGAACAGCAGGCGCGTGTTGATCAGTTATTGCAACAGGTGGGCCTGCCGCCAGAGGCCAAGGGCCGATACCCACATGAGTTCTCAGGCGGACAACGTCAACGTATCTGTATTGCGCGTGCATTGGCGGTCAATCCAAAACTAATCGTCTGTGATGAGCCGACCAGTGCACTGGATGTCTCGGTGCAGGCGCAAATTCTAAATCTGTTAAAAGGGCTGCAACAGAAGATGGGGCTCTCCTATCTCTTTATTACCCATAATATAAAGAAGAAAGAAGAGAGGTAATTCGTCTCGAAGGTGACCTGCCATCACCCGCTGCACCACCGCAGGGTTGTCATTTTCATACCCGTTGCCCGAAAGCGATGGCGCAGTGTCGTGATGCCTATCCTGAAAGTACAGATTTGAGTGATAGTCACTGTGTCAGCTGTTTTTTATATTAGGAGACGTCTAGTAACGGTGATTTCGAGTCACTTCCTATTAAATAAGTAAGATTTCGGAAGCTTTTTGGTCAAGAATGGGCTGGATCAGCCGAAATACATAACTGAATTATTATGTTGATAGCAATGGTTTTACTGGTTATCCAGGAACCCTCTGAAAATAGATTTTTCGGCATGTTTTTAGCTAAGTGGCTGGTTGCAGTTTAGTATCTGCCAAATAATAAGGATCAGTAAAGTGAGTGATGATATTTACAAAACGCCTGAATCAAGTTTGCTTCAAGAGGTTCACGAAAAGAATATCTTTGCATCAAGATGGCAAAGGCTTTGGGCGTCACTTTTAGATGGATTGATTATTGGATTGATCACTTTTCCTTTAATGTACTTCACCGGAGGATTTGATGGAGTATCAAACGGTACGCAACCCTCTTTGGGGTACACCCTATTTTTAGGCGTGCTTGGGATAGCCGTCTTCTTTGCTTTCAATGTCAAATTACTTCTCCGCGACGGACAAACCATTGGAAAGAAGGTTGTGGGAATAAAAATCGTTGACTTAAATGACAATGTTCCAGTTATTAAGAATTTGCTTGTGCGATACATTACCTATTTTATTCCTGGTCAAGTTCCCCTGGTAGGGCAACTGTTTTCAATGGTTAATATATTATTTATTTTTGGTAAGCAAAAACGTTGTATACACGATTATTTTGCCGGTACACGGGTGGTTATAAACTGAAAACGGAAGTTAGTAGAGTAGGCTATTACTTCATTTCGGGTATGTTAGTAGTGTCTACAGGCTACGGGCTCGTTATTAAATTTAATCTTGATGTTGCGATACCAGACGCTTGATATGGCTGGTTAACGGTGTATTGGTGAATGGAATTGAGGAGGATAATGTGGAGTCAAATGATAATCAGGTAGAGAGCCCTTTTGCCACGCCCAAGGCCTCATTGCAAAACAATGAAACGATGGAATTCGATACTGGTAGTATCTTTTCACCCAGGGGGCGTTTGGCGCGCGTGGACTATATCATTTATTCGATTGGAATGACGCTAATCGTGTCATTCGCAGGTGGTTTACTTGCAGGCCTGTTGGCACCGGTTTCTCCTATGATTGCCGGCTTTGGTAATATGGTGCTTATGATCCCCATGCTTGTACTGTCAGTTGTGTTTATGATTCGTCGTTTTCACGATCTGAACTGGCGCGGCTGGTGGAGTGTGCTTGCCTTTATCCCGCTGGCCAATATAATTATGATATTTATCCTGATGTGCGCGCGTGGTACCGAAGGTGAAAATAGTTATGGCCTGCCGCGCCCTCCACCATCAACATTCAAAATTGTCGTCGCCCTGATTTTACCGGCTGTTTTTATTATCGGTATTCTGGCAGCGATCGCGGTTCCGGCCTATCAGGAGTATCTGGTACGTGCGCAGGGAGGGTAACGGTGTGTAATCACACCTGCGCGAAGCTATAGATGAATGCTTGATACTCGTCATACCTTTGAGACCCCGGAAGGGATCGACCTGGGGTTGAGTATCGCCGGCGTGGTGGTACGTGCTCAGGCGTGGTTGTTCGATCTTATTATTCGAATAATTATATATATTTCATTTGGTATTATTCTTGCCTATTTGGGGCGCTTTGGCATGGGGCTTCTGCTTATCATCATTTTCATCGCTGAGTGGTTTTATCCGGTGCTGTTTGAAATGCTGAAGGAGGGTGCTACCCCTGGTAAGCGGCGCATGGGAATCAGAGTGATCAATGACAACGGTACGCCTGTGACCTGGTCTGCATCGATTGTGCGAAATCTGTTACGCACGGTTGATTTTATGCCTTTTATGTATGGTCTGGGACTTGTTTCAATCTTAATCAATCGTGACTTTAAACGGCTTGGAGACCTCGCCGCGGGCACTCTGGTGGTCTATGAAGAAGAAGCGAGGGGTGCTCCACAGCTTCCCCCTGGCGATGCTGAGGCACTCCCACGCCCACTGACCCTTGAAGAGCAGCAGGCGGTACTCGAATTTACAGAGCGTAGTACACGCATTTCACCTGAGCGCAGTGAAGAGTTGGCAGCGTTACTGGAGCCATTGACCGGGAAAGAAGGTGAAGAGGCGGTGAAACAACTCTATCGATATGCCCACTGGTTACAGGGAAGCGTATGAAGCAGAAGGCGTTCGAAGAGAAGCATCAACAGAGCTGGCAGCGGCTTGATGCACAGCTTGCCAAGCTGGAAAAGAAGCGAGAGGCCAAGCTCGTTCTGGCTGATAGCGGGGAAGACTTTCCTGCACTCTATCGTTCAGTATGTCACCATCTGGCGCTTGCCAAGGATCGCCATTATAGTCCGCACCTGATTAATCAGTTGCACGGTCTGGTGCTGCGTGGACATCAGCAACTTTATACGCAGAAGCGACCGTTTGTTTCTCAAATCGTGCAGTTCCTGCTACGAGGGTTTCCTGCCGCCCTGCGCCGGGAGGTCCGTCTGTTGTGGCTTGCTACCGTGCTTTTTTTACTGCCGGCACTGGTGATGGGCTGGCTCTGTTACGGTGATCGAGAGATGATATATGCGGTACATAGTGCGACGAGCGTTATGCAGATGGAGTCGATGTATGACCCGAGTAACAGCGCTATTGGCAGAGAGGAGCGAGAATCGGATAGTGACTTTTATATGTTTGGCTATTATATCTACAACAATATCGGCATCGGTTTTCGTACCTTTGCCAGTGGGCTACTCTATGGGATCGGTACTCTATTTGTGTTGATTAGTAATGGCGTGTTTATTGGTTCCGTTGCGGGCCATCTGACACAGCGCGGATTCACAGATACTTTCTGGCCGTTTGTGAGTGGCCATGGGGCATTTGAGCTGACTGCGATTGTGATCTGTGGTGTTGCAGGACTACAGCTGGCGAGAGCGCTCTATTCTCCCGGCCGGCATGGACGTATCAATGCGTTGAAGCGGGCCGCTCACGAGGCGGTGCCGCTGGTGATAGGGGCAGCGCTGATGCTCTTAATTGCAGCATTTATCGAGGCGTTCTGGTCATCCAGTTCGACAGTCAGTAATGAGATCAAGTACGGTGTAGCGGCGATCTTATGGTTGCTGGTGATCTGTTACTTCCTGTTTGCCGGAAGAGGAAGAGGCTATCATGGATCTCAGTAAAATTCGGGTGGCTGTGCGTCCGCGGAGTGCTTCCGAGGCGACCGATCTTGGTTTTGTGATCGCACGACACTGGTGGCGGCCGCTGATGATAAGCTGGTTGATGGTTGCACTACCGTTGAGTGTGATCTTTCACCTGCTCTTTTATCAAACACCGTGGGTTGCCGGGCTGTTGATCTGGTGGTTCAAGCCGCTCTATGAGCAGGCGCCACTCTATATTTTGAGTCGTGCGCTGTTTGCTGAGAAGACACCTATGACCGAAGTGCTAAAAAACTTCCGCACTATCACGGCTAAACAGTGGTTTGCTAATCTTACCTGGAGACGTTTTACGCCAAGGCGTAGTTTTAATGCGCCGGTATCGCAGCTGGAAGGTTTGAGCGGCAGGGAGCGTCGAGAACGTATCGCAGTACTGCATGGTAGTCGTCCCAGTGGAGGGTGGCTGACTTTTATCGCGGTACACCTGGAGCTAGTGATCTATTTCTCCCTTTTTTCTCTTTTGATGATAGCCATTCCGACAGAAATGGAGGTGGACGCTTTTCAGCTTATGCAAGGAGAGGGGTTCTGGGTGGTGGTATTACAGAATGCCCTTTACATTATTGCAATTGCCACGATTGCCCCGTTCTATGTGGCAGCGGGTTTTTCGCTCTATCTCCATCGTCGTATTGAGCTGGAGGCGTGGGATATTGAAATCGACTTTCGAAAATTGAGGCAGCGCCTGGAGAGAGGTAAAGACCTCGTAATGAACGGTTCGATCGCATCTGCTTCCAGTAAAGTCGCATCTCTTTTGTTGTGTTTCTTTATCTGGGGAGGTAGCAGCGGTGACCTCCTTGCTGAGCGCGTCTCGCATGTTGATCAGGCAGTCAAAGATGCTACTCGTGATAACGGTGAGCTTACCCCTGAGTATGCAAAACAACAGATCAGTGGAATATTGAGTGATCCTGTATTCGGGCACGAAGAGACCCGGAAAGTGTGGCGCAGGATCAATGAGGAAGAAAAACAGGAGAAATCGCCTGGCAGTGACCTCGAGTGGCTTGCCAGGCTGGTGCAGCTGATTGCTACTATCGGCGAGGCGTTGCTCTGGTTTTTTGTGGTATTACTGATCGGATGGATTGTCTATCTCTATCCTAAATGGAGTGTCTGGTTTGGTTTAACAAGGCGCACGATAAGTAAACAGTATCAGCCTCCCGAGACCCTCTTTGGTCTGGACGTGCGACCTGAGTCACTTCCAGAGGATATCGCGAAAGAGGTGTTGCAGTCATATCAGGATGGGCAGCCTCGAGCAGCACTTAGCCTGCTCTACCGAGCGACACTGGTACAGCTCATTAATCATCACCATATGGAGTTTCAGAAGGGCGCCACTGAAGGCGAGTGCGTTGAGATTGTAAAGCAGGCTCAACACCGCACTGGCAGCTACTTCCTGAAACTGACGCACACCTGGCAGGCAATGGCCTATAACCATCAGTCTCCTGATCTGGAAGAGATGCGCGCACTATGTGAGCAATGGCATGACCAGCTTCATGGCAATATCGCAGAGGAGTCCGGGCAGTGAATCAGCGTGGTCAATATTTTATCTGGGGTCTACTGATCTGTCTGAGCTTTGCGGCAGGGGGATACTGGTTTCTTACCAACTTTGAACAGGTGGAAGAGAGTTACACTACATCCGAGGAGGAAGAGGCACGCAACAACCGCTATCTGGCCGCAGAGCGCTTTTTATCGTTGCATGGAATGCAGACAGAGAGCAAAGGAATGGCGCAGCTTGTTGATGACATGCCAGCGACAAATCAGGTTGTTTTCGTGCCTGATCACCGGGCTTCTGAGTCGCTTACTTCTGAGCGGCAGGAGGTGTTGCATGACTGGATGTCCGATGGTGGTCATCTGATTCTAGTGGCTCATGATGTCTGGGATGAAGAGAAGGAAAGCAGTGGTGATAAGTTTCTTGACGCCTTCGGCATTCAGAAACACCTTCACACTGTAGAGGCAGGTGCGGCTGAACCAAGCGCTTATATTGAAACAAGGTTTGCCGGGTTTGGTGACAACCTCAAGGTCAGTTTTATTCCCCATTATTATATGGTCGATTCCGAAGAGGCTGCCTATGCCGCTATTCAGGGTGATGTCGGTTACCACCTGCTTCAGTTTGCGGTGGGTAACGGTCTGCTGACTGTACTGAGTGATGACTGGATCTGGTGTAACTGCAAGATTGGCAAGTATGATCACGCAATTTTTATGCACAATCTGATTGTCAGTGACGTTACGAAGGGGGTATCAAAGCTCTGGATAATTCGTGATCTTCAGTTTCCGTCGTTGCTGACACTGATCTGGAAACATGCCCCTTATGTGGTGCTGATTTTTGGGGTGCTGATCATTGTGATCCTGTGGGCGGCTTATAACCGATTTGGGCCGCCACTAGTGGTAAATCACCAGGTCCGTCGCAGCCTTGTCGAACATTTAGATGCCTGTGGGCGTTACCATTGGCAACAGAACCGTGCGCAGGCGTTGCTGCAGGCATTGCGTGAGCAGTTGGTACAGGTCGCGGAAAAACGCCATCCACGTTGGCGACAGATTAGTCGTTTAGAGCAGTTGGTGTGGTTGGCGCAGCGCTCAAAACTCTCTCAGCAGTTGCTCTCCAGAACACTTGATTATCAGCCTGAAACCGAAGCGGAATTTACTCAGATCGTACAGACAATACAACGTTTAAGGAAAACACTATGAGTGAAGAAAACAGCATAGAGAATGACACCCGGGAACAGCCTAGCAATAGCAGTGATACTATTTCGGCTGCTCACACCAGAATTACCCAGTTGCGGCAATCGATTTCTCGTGCCGTGATCGGACAGCAGCGAGTCATTGATGAGACGATTATTACGATGCTGGCAGGGGGACACGCCCTGATCGAGGGGGTGCCGGGACTTGGAAAGACATTGTTAGTTCGCGCACTGGCGGCAGCGGTAGGGACAAACTTTGGGCGTGTACAGTTTACCCCAGACCTGATGCCGACTGATGTTACCGGTCACGCAATGTTTGAGAGTCAGAACCAACAGTTTGTGATCCGCCGCGGCCCAGTGTTTTGCAACTTTCTACTTGCTGATGAGATCAACCGTGCCCCCGCCAAGACTCAGGCTGCATTACTTGAAGTGATGCAGGAGCAACAGGTCACCATCGAAGGGAAATCTTACTCGTTGCAACCCCCTTTTATGGTGCTTGCAACGCAGAACCCGATTGAGCAGGAGGGAACCTATCCGCTGCCCGAGGCACAGTTAGATCGCTTTCTACTTAAGGTAAAGATCAACTATCCCGCGCATGATGAGGAGAGTGCGTTGGTACGCAGTGTCACTGAGGGGTATGTGGGAGATCAGCTCAATATTTCCGATGTCCAGCAGGTAATGAATGGTGATGATGTGCTTAAGATACAGCAGATTGTTGCAGCACTGAAAGTCGATGATCAAGTGGTTGACTATGCTGTGCGTCTGGTGCGTGCAACGCGTGACTGGAGTGGTATTCAGATTGGGGCCGGGCCGCGAGGTGCTATAGCACTAGTTCGCGCTGCGCGCGCTCAGGCATTGTTGAACGGTCACTCATTTGTGACCCCGGATGACATCAAAACGATTGCCGGTGCTGCACTGCGTCACCGTGTGTGCCTAACGCCAGATATGGAGATAGAAGGTATTACCGTCGATGACGCACTAGCCCAACTTTTTGAACAAGTGGAAGCGCCACGCACGTGAGACCCTCACGCTACCTGATCTATCTTCTGAGTGCGCTATGCCTGTTGGCATTTGCATGCACCTTTGTTCCTGATCTCGAGAAGGGGTTTATCGGAGCTGTAATTGCGATCTCTGTTATTACTTTGATGGATGTGATTTCAGTCTGGCGCAGGCCGGATCTGGTGATTGAGCGGCGTGTCTCTCATAATCTGCCGCTCGGCGGATGGTCTAAAGTGTTGCTGAGGACCCATAATCATGGCAAACGCTCCTGTTTCATCACGCTCTTTGATTACTATCCGCTGGAGGCCAGCGTCGAAGGACTCCCTCACGGTTTTAATATACCGCCCGGACAGTTTGCGGATATCTACTACCGTATTCGTCCTGCTCGCAGGGGAGATGCCTGTTTTAAAGGAGTTGAAGTGGAGCAGCGGTCACGATATTCCCTGTGGAGACGCTACTGGTTCTTCCCTATAGAGAGCACCGTTAAGATTTATCCTAATTTTGCGGAAGTCACTCGGTTTAATCTTCTTTCGATCGATAATCAGCTGGCGCAGTTCGGGATTCGTCGTCAGCAGCGAAGAGGTGAGGGACTAGAGTTCCATCAACTGCGAGAGTACCGCCAAGGAGATAATTTGCGTCAGATCGACTGGAAGGCCACGGCGCGCTTGCGTAAACTGATCTCACGTGAATATCAGGTGGAGAGGGATCAGCAACTGATTTTTTTGCTAGACTGTGGGCGTCGCATGCGAAGTGATGACAATGAGCTCAACCATTTTGATCAGGCGCTTAATGCGATGCTTCTCGTCTCTTATGCGGCACTGCGCCAGGGGGATTCAGTCGGCTTTCTCACATTTGGTGGCCACCAACGCTACTTTATGCCGCAAAAAGGGCAGCAGGCGGTGAACAAGATTTTGAATAAAGTTTATGATCTCGATGCTACGAATCACACGCCAGACTATACTGCAGTGGCTCGAGAGCTGCTTATGCGTCAACGTAAGCGTAGTCTGGTGGTGATGCTCACTAATCTGCGCGATGAAGATCAGGATGAGCTGAATGCGATGTTGCGGCTAATGCGTAGTCGGCATCTGGTACTGGTGGCAAATCTACGTGAAACGATACTGGATGATGTCAGTCACTCGCCTGTACAGCGATTCGGGGAGGCGGTGCGATATGCTGCCAATGAAGAGTATCTGATCCGACGTCAGCAGGCTCATGCATCGATTGTCCGTATGGGTGCCCTGGCGCTGGATGTTACTGCAGATCAACTCCCGATCAGCCTGGTTAACCGCTATTTGGAGATTAAACGAAGTGGACAACTGTAAGTATCTGTGACAACCATCTCCGTCATCATTCCCACCTATAATCGCGCCCACACATTGCCCCGTGCGCCCGACTCAGTGCTGGAGTAAACATGTGCAGCCGACAAGGTGGGACTGTTTGATGAATCGCTGCCTGCCTATGAGGACTACGATCTGTGGCTGCGTATTACTTCACGTTATCTTGTGCTCTACTGTGATGAACCTTTGATTAGGAAATTCCGTTCGACGTCTATAGATGACTTTGATGCCATAGACGTGGGGTTTTCATATTAGTTTAAGTAGTCGGCCCTGAAAAAGAATCAACCGATTGATTTATTGTGAAAAGGTTAGAAATTGTTCCCCAATCTTCGACCAGTTTTGTAAACTATCCGCTTCCTTTGTTTCAACCTTGAAGCGCCAGATCATTGTGGGAGTGAAAAGCCATGAGGAACATGAGCACGATTCAAAAACCTTGAAATCAGCGCTCACCCAGGCGGAGCAACATAGAACGAGTCCGATTAGTATGGCCGTTGTTGATCGGGATTACCGCGGAGCAAAGCAGTATGTGAGTGCCGAAGTGCTGCTACCCAGTGTGTCACTTAAGCGAGACAGTGCCACACAACGTCAGAAGAAGCGCACACTCTGCCGAAGACGTGCTGCCATTGAACCCATCATAGGCCATCTTAAACATGATTACCGCCTGTCGAGAAACTGGCTCAGAGGAAGCGAAGGCGATGC
>CALZHD010000094.1 GCA_945787155.1 uncultured Gammaproteobacteria bacterium
GAGATCACGATCAGCGAGATGTTTGTTGAAGATGAACGCCGTTTCATCTGTATTGTGCGCGATCTAACCGAGCGGTAACGGATAGCCTGAAGCGTTCAAGTATTTCAAAATCCTCCTCAATCCCCCTCTTTCAAAGGAGGAGATTGTTATAATGCTGTAGTGAGTGCAATCTCATAAAATGGTCTCGATCATAAATTTATTATAAATATTCGGAGTATTACTCAGGTGGATGCGCAAAAACTGCTCGCGCTGGATAACGCGCATGTCTGGCACCCCTATAGCGCCATCGGTGCCGAGCTGGCGATCTTTCCAGTGGTCTCTGCAAGTGGTGTGCGGCTCAAACTTGCCGATGGGCGTGAGCTGATCGACGGCATGTCGTCGTGGTGGTCAGCAATCCACGGTTACAACCACCCGCTGATGAATGTGGCGTTGCAAGCACAGATCGAAAAAATGTCGCATGTGATGTTTGGTGGGCTGACCCATGCGCCAGCGGTCGAACTCGCGACACAGCTGGTTGAGCTAACGCCCGCGCCGTTGCAGACAGTCTTCTTTTCAGACTCCGGTTCGGTCGCGGTTGAAGTGGCGATGAAGATGGCGATTCAATATTGGCATGCAAAAGGAGCGCCGACTAAACAGCGCTTTCTGACCATCCGCAGTGGTTATCACGGTGACACCTTCGGTGCGATGTCGGTGTGTGATCCGGTGACTGGTATGCATTCACTCTTTAGTGATGTGCTGGTACAGCAGTACTTTGTCGATGCACCGAGCTGTCGTTTTGGTGAGCGGTGCAGTGATGATGATATCGCGCCACTCAAGCAACAGCTTGAACAGCATCGCGCCAATATCGCCGCAGTAATCCTTGAACCGATCGTGCAGGGGGCGGGGGGGATGCGTTTTTATTCCGCCGATTATCTGCGCCGTGTGCGTGCCTTATGTGATGAATTTGGTGTGCTGTTGATCTGTGACGAGATCGCCACCGGCTTTGGTCGCACCGGAAAGATGGTCGCCTGTGAACATGCGGATATCTCGCCGGACATTATGTGTGTCGGCAAGGCATTGACCGGCGGTTACCTGACCCTCGCCGCGACACTGACGACCGAAGCGGTTAGCGCCACGATCAGCAACGGCGAACCGGGCTGCTTTATGCACGGCCCAACCTTCATGGCCAACCCGCTGGCGTGCGCCGCTGCGCTCGCGAGTATTGAACTGCTTACCGAATCCGGCTGGCCTGCTAACATTGCCCGTATTGAAGCTGGATTAAAGGCAGGTCTCGCGCCGTGCCGCGAACTCGCAACAGTCGCCGATGTGCGTGTGCTTGGTGCGATTGGTGTTGTTGAACTGCATGAGCCGGTGGATATGAAACGAGCACAGCCGCTGTTTGTCGAAAATGGTGTGTGGGTGCGACCGTTCGGCAGGCTGATCTATCTAATGCCGCCCTATGTAACCTCGGATGAAGACCTTGAGCTGCTGACGGCAGCGGTGAGCAGGGTTGTCTCGAAAATAGAGTGAGGTCTCTCTTCGTTTTTGTATATATTGATCGAAAATAATATTGTTAAAAAATAGACATCGAGAATCTTACATGTAATACTCCTCTGCACTTACATGTAAGGATTGAAGTCTTGATATGAGTGAGAAGAAGACATCTGCCTTTTATCAGCGGCAGCACCGGCAGCGCATGCGTGATCAGGGGCTGGTTAAAAAAGAGGTGTGGATCCTCCCGGTGCATGCACGTCTGCTGGCGCAGTATGAAAAACAGCTGCGCCAACCGGTGACGCAAGAATTAATATTATCAAAGCTTACCAAAGGAGGTTCGCACACAATGACACAACCAAGTTTATGGGCCACGGCCAGCCTGCATGATGCGCTGTTAAAAGAGCCGCTTTTCCAAAGTGGTGAGGCAACCGCGGAGCTTATACAGGGGGTTGAACCCTCAATTCTTGTTACCATGTGTGAGTATGGGGATCTGCCGGTCTATCTGACGATTGCTGGTGAGCAAATAATCGCTGAATCATTGATGTGGCCGCTGTCAGATATCAAAGATGTGGCAGCGTTTAACGATGAGGTGCTGCGTACCCACAAGCTCTTCCCGCTCTCCACTATCAGTCTCGATACACTGCCTGATGGTAACGCCTACTACACTATGTTTGGTGCCCTCTCTGCGGCTTCACTGATCTCCAGTGTGATCTTTGAAATCGAGACGTTGGCGGATAATGTGATTAAAGCGGCGGATGGCTATGGCCAGTTCTTGACTAACGACACATCAGCGGTAGAGGGTTAATCATGAGTATCTGGATGAAAGTGGTCACCGCTGTCCGTGGTGGTGTGAACGAGGCGGGTGAAGCGATTGCCGATAATCAGGCGCTACGTATTTTAGATCAGGAGATTCGTGATGCGGATAGTGAGCTGAAGCGTTCGAAAGATGCGCTGGCTGAAATCATGGCGAAACAGAAACTAAGTCAGAAAAAGGTCGATGGGCTTGCGGCTAAGATTAAAGAATACGAAGGCTATGTGCTGCAGGCGCTGGAGAAAAATGATGAGCCGCTTGCGACAGAAGTCGCCGGAAAAATTGCTGAATTTGAACAGCAGATGGGTAGCGAGCAAGAGCTGGCAACAGGCTTTGCTAATAGCGTGGCGCAATTGCGTAAAGCAGTTAGTCACTCGGAAGGTAATCTTAAGCGCCTAAAGCAGCAGGTGGATATTGTGAAGGCGACTGAATCTGTGCAAAAGGCACAGATGGCCGTTTCGCAACGGCACGGCGGAGCTAATACAAAGATGCGTACAGCGCTCGATTCGCTTGACCGCATCAAGCAGCAGCAGGAAGAGCGCTCGGCACGAATGGAAGCGGCGAGTGAATTGGCGAATGATACCGGTGGTGCTGAAGCATCACTGGATGCCAAGCTTAAAGCAGCAGGTATTGCAGGCAATAATACCAGTGGTGCTGATATACTGGCGCGATTGAAAGCAAAGCAGGGTTGATTTGATCTAAGGAACCGCTGATTAATTCATGAACGGTTGCTATGAGTCCAAAATATCCAACTGCTGCGTTGCTAATCTTAGCAATAGTTCCGCTACGGTGTGCCCCTTGGGTATTGCTTGTGATTAGCGCCTTGCATTTGAACATTTTGACTCTCATTTCAAGCCGCCCAGAACTAATCAGCGGTTCCTTAAGCTGGAGCGCGTTGCCGTGCCGATTTTGAATCGACTGATTCGTCAGTTCAATCACCTGTTGTTGAATATGAGCTGGATCGCGCTCACTGTTCTGGTGGGCGCGCACTTTTTCTCATCCTGGCTGTTGTTGTGGATCGCGGGTGAAAGCGAGCTGATCGCCCCCGATGTGTTCTGGTATTTCTATATGGTCAGCGCCACCACGGTGGGGTATGGCGATTATTCGCCGATCACCGGTTTTGGTCGTGTGGCAGTAACGTTCTGGTTGATGACCGGCGGCATCACACTGTTTGCCGCCGTCATTGGTAAAGTGACACAGTTCCTGATTGCACTATGGAGGAAGCGTATGCGAGGCGATGGCGATTATTCACATCTCACAGATCATGTTGTTATATTAGGCTGGCACGATGAGCGTACCGGTTACATGATTGAGCAGATTCTGGGTGATAAACGACGTGATCAGCAGCGTGAAATAGTGCTCTGTTCATCGCGTGATATGGAAAGCCCAGTGCCCGATCAAACACACTTTGTGCGTGGCAAGTCATTAACCAGCGCTGAGTTGTTACAGCGCGCTGGAGTGGCGCAGGCAAGTCGCGTCATTATCTATGGCGATAGTGACGAGCAGACACTGGCAACTGGACTAGCGGTCAGTGCGGCGAAGACCCACGCGCATATCGTTGCTCATTTTGATTCCGATGCGATGGCGGAGCTATTCAGGGCGCACTGCCCGCAGGCAGAATGTACTTCAAGTATTTCACTGGAGTTGATTGTGCGCTCTGCGCAGGATCCTGGCTCCTCACGCATTCAGACCCAGCTACTCTCTACACTTGCCGGGCCTACTCAGTTTTGTATCCAGATACCAGGTACATTTAAGGGATGTAGTTACGGCGCGCTGTTTTATGCGCTTAAAGAGCAGCACAGGGCGACCGTGTTTGGTGTCGCGCAGTCGCAGGTGGGAGATGATCTTGAATTAAACCCCGATAACGATTCGAGAGTGACTGAAGGTCAGTTTGTCTATTTCATGGCCCCTGAGCGCATTCATGCCAACGAGGTGGCGTGGGATAAGCTCAGCGAAACGGTATAGGAGAGATCGATGTTTGGTAAATGGTTTAAGAAAGAAGAGGCAGCTCCAGAACCGAGTCTGCCGTCGCCCTATCATCTGCGACTGAAGGCCGCGGTTGATATCGATCCGATTCCGTTTGCGATGCTGAGCGATAAGCTCCATTTTGCACTGCCCGATAAAACACAAATAGTGGAAGCGCAGGGTAAGGTTGACCTCGGGGGTGGTGCCTATTTAAGCCGTTATTACACCTCGGATGACGCCTTTATTCAGGTAAACACTACCGGTGGTTTTGATGAGCAGCACGTCGATGACATCAAGCTGTTTGTCTTTGAAGAGACCATGACGCCAGCGACACAGGCCGAGTGGGAGGTGTGGACAGGCAAAGATAGTAAAATTGGCGATCCTACGTATCTGTTTAACGATGCTGAATATACGCGGGTGTGGATGGCGCAGAGTGAAGGCTCGATAGTGCCGGTTGAGTTTGAAGAAGAGGTGACAAACCTGATCGAAAATGAATCGCCTTATACCGTAGTTCATCTGGCGATGCTGTATCAGCGGGTGCTGCCTGAAACCGAGCGTTATGAATATTTGCTTATTTCCGCCGAGCATACTCATAATGATGCCAATATTGTCTTTAGCCTGGGGGTTGACCTGGACCCGCAGGCCTTTGTTGTTATCTAAATTTAGAGGAAAATCCGAATGGATGCTATCTCAACCTACCTGTCTGGGCTGCCTCAGTTTTTTGCCTATTTTCTTTCTGCGATAGCACTGACTTTTCTTTACGCCTTTATCTATAGCAAGCTGACCCCGCATAAAGAGTGGGCGCTGATTAAGGAAAACGTACCGGCAGCGGCGATTGCGTTTAGTGGCAGCCTGCTCGGTTTTGTGATTGCACTGGCGAGCGCGATGGCAAACTCAGTTAACCTGGTTGACTATTGGTTGTGGGGTGTTGTTGCATTGGTTGTGCAGCTGGTTACCTTCTTTGCTGTGCGACTCTTTATGCCCAGAATTTCAGAGCGCCTGGCGAATAATGAAATGGCAGCGGGCACCTGGCTTGCGGCCGCCTCTTTAGGTGCTGGTATTCTTAATGCAGCCAGCCTCACCTACTGAGGAGTGACGCGATGAAACGTTCAAAAAAATTAACACTGGCGGTGATGGGGCTAGCGCCCATCGCACTGACTGCCTGTAGTGAAAAGCCAGTGGATATGCTGGTTTATAAAACACTGGCGGAATGTAGTAGCGATGTCTATTACAGCGAGCAAGAGTGTAAAACTGAATTTGATAAAGCGCAGAAGACGCATCGTTCCGCAGCGCCTAAGTATCAAAAACTGTCGGCATGTGAATCTGACTTTGGGCGTAACCGTTGTGATTCGATGGGCAGTTTGTATTTACCACTGATTGCCGCTTACATGCTGCCTCTTCCCAATAAAAGCAGTAGCGGTGGCTATTACGGTGGTGGTTTCGGACAGCCGCTTTATCGCACTCGTGGCGGTAGCGGTGGTTACCGCACCGGTGATAATTATGAAATTGGCAAATCAAACAAGAGTGGCAAAATTAGCACAGTGCCTTCTAAAACAAAAAAACCGTCTGTTAAAACAAAAACAGTTGGGCGCGGTGGCTTCGGCTCGCAGGCTGCGGCGCGTGGTAGCTGGGGTGGCGGTAAAAGCTTTGGCGGTTAAGTGGCGGCGGGTGTAGTCGGTTATGCAGCGAGTTAAGATTCAGGAGCGAGATGACTGGAAAAAGCTGGCGCAGCAGCTAGGGTTTAAGTTTCATACCATCGATGGCGATCCATACTGGGATGAGTCTGCCTATTACCGCTTTACGCTGGCGCAGGTCGAAAATGATATCGAAGACCCATCGGCTGAGATTCATGCGATGTGCCTTGATCTGGTGGCGCGCGCCGTCTCGGATGAGGTGTTACTTGAGCGACTGCGCATTCCCCCTTTGTACTGGGATTATATCCGCAACAGCTGGTTAAGCGGCGAGAAGCAGCTCTATGGCCGGATGGATTTTAGTTATAACGGCCAGGCTCCCGCGAAGTTTTATGAATACAATGCAGACACCCCCACATCACTCTACGAAAGCGCCTTCTTTCAGTGGGTCTGGTTAGAGCAATGTATCGAACGCGGCTTGCTGCCTGCGCAGAGCGATCAGTTTAACTCCATTCAGGAGCACTTAGTCGCCGCGCTGGCTGAAATCAACCCACCGACGCCACTCTATTTTTCATGCTGTAAAGATACCGAAGAAGATAGAGGGACGGTGCAATACATGGAAGACTGTGCAGTACAGGCGGGGCTTAAGACGAAGTTTGTTTATGTCGAAGATATCGGCATTAGCCCCGATGGGCAGTTTACCGATAACGATAATTACACCATCCCTGCACTGTTTAAGCTCTACCCGTGGGAATTTATGATGGCCGAGGAGTTTGGCCCGCATATCCCGAATAGCCAAACATGGTTTTTAGAGCCGAGCTGGAAGGCGCTGTTATCAAACAAGGGCATCTTGCCACTGCTTTGGGAGCTGTATCCGAATCACCCCAATTTGTTAGAAGCTTATTTTGAAGGTGAAGTGCCTCAGCGGGATGTGAAATCAGGTTGGGTGCGTAAGCCGCTGTTCTCGCGCGAGGGCAGTAATATTAGTGTGATGATTGACGGTAATGTGTGTGAAAAGGTTGACGGCCCCTACGATGACGGCGGCTACATCTTGCAGCGCTATTCACCGCCCGCAACGTTTGGCGATCATCACACCATCGTTGGTAGCTGGATGGTCGCTGACCGCGCGGTGGGGATGAGTATCCGCGAAGATGATTCCATCATCACAAAAGATTCCTCACGATTTATTCCACATATTATTTTGGATTAGCACTTGTTTGTTATGGCTACTAAATAAAGTTGCGCATTCTCTGATTTTGGCAGCTTAAGATGGGTGCCAGGTTAGCGTTTCTTCATGAATGGATACCTATTAATTTAGTCTGCAACCACTGCCAGTAAAGGTGCCTGAGTTTCCACTATCATTCCAGGTGCCGCTGGCGATGGTGCCGGTCGATGTGTTAAGTGTGGCGGCGATGGTGACATTATTGGCGGTAGTCACTGCCAGAGCGGTACCCGTCAGCGTGCCGCTAAGGGTTGCTTGCACGTCATTGACCACACTATAGGCAACACCGGTAACATTGTTACTGTTGTCGATATCAAAACTATAGATACCGGCATCGTTGGTATTTAAATTGGGATTGCTGCTGACGTACTTACCAGTAAAGCGGTAGAGTGCATTGGAGGCTCCGCCAATTCGGCTGCCGTTAAAAACCCCTTCTATATTGGGAAGAGGAGTGGGACCGGCGTTTCGTGACCATTGACCGCTAACTGAATCGGGCGTGGAGAAATTTCCTGTGTACGTGATTTCTACTTCGCTTACATCCAGGTCATTATCTACATCATCAACATCTAGTCTGCCACTAACAAAGCTCCTGATGTAATCAGGGCTGATGGGGGCATGGTCAGTATTGATGGTTTCATCTCCCGTGAAGGGAAAATATTTACTCGCAATCGTGCTGTAGGCAAAGCCCTCTACTTCGTTTTTACCTGAGGCAACGTTTGTACCTGCATCAACAAGTAACCCGAAGGTACCCTGGTCATCGCCTGAGTATGTTCCCTTGTATGCCCCGGCGTAGATGCATTGTAGTGTTGATTCTATATGTGTTTGTGCGTCTGCTGTGGAGAGTAAGGTCGGTGTTCTGGCATCAGCTGAGGCGACATCGGAGGTGATACTGGCCAAATCTGAAGCCAGATCAACCGATCTAAAATCCACCTGTCCCCAGTTGGCCGCGATAGTTCTAACTGCGGTCGATATCTGGATGCCGTTACCAGGAGTGGCGTCACTGTCCAACATCACTAGAAAACGGACAATGTTCTTTACCTGTGGTGAGTCTGAACTGGCATTACTGATCAGATCGATTGGTGTAACAACGATCCCCCCCATTGCTGTACCAAGTGTGACTCCGCCGAGTGAGAATGTCACAGTGTTGCCTTCTTCGTAAGTAAAGCTACCATTGGCACCAGTAACACCTGTTTGACTGCCAGAAACATAGGTTAGACCGGATACAAAATTGTCTTTGAAAATACCGCTTGCGATTGTCGGAGCCGCCGCCTGATTCGAGTTATTGTCGCTGCTATTGCAGGCAGATAAGGTCAACATCATGATGACTGCTGGCAGGGATAATTTATGCATTGCTATTCCTCGGCTTTTTTCTGGGTGCTGGACAGTTTGCAGGTTAAAGAAGTAATCTTAATATATGTAATGTTTAATTGTCATTTATACTTGAGCGGGATAGATAGTGACTGATAATTTTATTTAAAGCAATCTAGCGGGGTCGGACCAAGCCAACTACTTGTACAACAAGAATAAAAGCCTAAAATAAGCGCGTTATTAGGTCTTAAACGGCCTGTTTCATGGACGAAATCACCCCTTTAAGGAATAAAGGGATACCCCTTTAATCTTACTAAAAAATTGCGCAATAATGCGCAATAAATATAAAATATAATTGCGTAATATTGCGCGATATTGCATGATGTGTGAAATCATCCCCTGAAGAGGGTTTCGCCCATGCTCTCATTTGTGCCAGACCAGGCGCTTGAAAAAGCACTGAAAGACCTTAATAGCGAGATAGTTCGGGTATTTTCACAGCTTGAAACGCTTAGTAAGTCCGAAGCCGATTACCTCCATCGAAGCGCACTAATCAGCAATATTGGCGCTTCAAGCCGCATCGAAAATGCCGTGCTTACTGACGAAGAGATTGAGTGGGTCGATACTACGCTGAGCGAGAGCGACATAAGCTTTCAAAGGATCGCGAGCGCAGTATCGAAGAGGTTGTCGGGTGTCGCGATATTTTAACCACCGTCTACACGCGGGCAGACAATCTCTTCCCGCTTACCGAGAGCACTCTGCGCGCGCTGCATCATGATCTGCTGAAATACTATCCGGCGGCCAATTACTATGCCGGGCAGTATAAGACAGTCACCAATCGAGTTGTTTCCAGAAATCACGAAACGGGTGAGGAGCATACCGTGCTGGAACCCAGTGAGCCGGGGGTGATCACTGCGATGGCGATGTCAGCATTGGTCGACTGGTACAATAGAACCCTTCCAGATCACCCGTGGACATTACTGGTTGCTACTGAGTTTGTGTTCCGTTTTCTTGCGATCCATCCATTCCAGGATGGTAACGGCCGCCTCGGTCGGGCACTATTCATTATGGCGCTGCTGCAAACAGAGGATAAATATCTTAAAGGCATCGTTCCTTTTATCGCCATCGATCGCCATATCGAACAAAATCGCGCCCGGTATTACACCGTTTTACATGAATGTTCGCAAGGCCAGTATCGAGCAGATCCTGCTGCTTATACCTATGAGCCATTAGCATGGTTTTTATTGAAAATGGTCACAGCAGCGCTTGCTGATATAGAGGTACATAGAGCGCGGTATCGTAATCAACAACAACTCTCGGAAACGGCACAAACGGTCATCGCCTGTTTCAAGGCGCAACCGGAGACCAGGCTGAAAGTTTCAGACATTGTCATTACAACCGATCTGCCTCGTCGTACTGTGCAATATGCGTTAAAGCAACTGACAGAGAAAGGCTTTCTGCAACGCATGGGGCAGGGAGCAGGGTCACGTTATCAGTTGGTGTTTTGAGTGGATAGTATCCGTTATGGGTTGAACCAAAACATCTGGGATTGAGATGTTTGTTCAGTAAGGTAGTGGGCTGCTTAGTCTAGTTTTTATTATGTGCCAAGTCCGTTCGTTGGACTCAAAGAGGTCAGTCTAACAAAAAATAGACCTGTGGTAAGGCTATTAATTTAATGAGCAACCACTGCCTGTAAACGTGCCCGAATTTCCATTGCCGCTCCATACGCCACTGGCGATAGTGCCCGCGGATGTATCCAGCGTGGCGGTGATGGTGACATTGTTCGCGGTAGTCACTGTGAGGGCAGTACCTGTTAAGGTGCCGCTAAGGGTTACTTGTTCGTTGTTGATTACGCTATAGGCAGCACCGCTAACATTGCCACTATTGTCGATATCAAAACTGTATAGACCAGTATCGCTCCCCGTATATTGGCTGCTAAAGCGGTAGGCGGCGGTCCCAGCCCCACCAATTCTTGTGCCGGAAAAAGAACCGGTATCTCCGAAGATGCTATTTGTCCAACGACCACTTACGGTGTTGTCTGCGTCGAAGCCACCGATGTAGTTGTGGCCTGAAGTTGAGTTGATACTGGTAAATGCTCTGATGTAGTCAGGAGTCACATTACTGCTGCTAGTTAAGGCGATACTATTTTTGCTTATGGTGCTATATATGGTGCCATCTACTCCATTTGGGTTTGAACTTATAATTAACCCAAGGGTGCCTTGATCATCTCCAGTGTATGTTCCTCGATATACGCCAGCATTGATGCATTGCAGTG
>CALZHD010000095.1 GCA_945787155.1 uncultured Gammaproteobacteria bacterium
ACGCCCGATGGTCTGATCGAGACGGTGGTGCAGCGCCTTCACCAGCGCCTTCCAGCGCTTGGCGCTGCTGATCAGATCATCCTGAATATAAGGGTTGCGTGTTACCACCCACATGTCACCCAGCACCTCAAACAGCATGCGTGCAGAACGCCCGGTGCGGCGAGAGCCGCGCAGATTATTGAGTTGTTGCCAACTCGCTTCACCCAGAAAGCGGATGACAATCTCGCGATCGGAAAATGAGGTGTAGTTATAGGGGATTTCGCGAATCCGCGATGTGGAGGTGACTTGTTGCATGCTCAGTTTGATTTATAAAGATTTATTGTCGACAGCCGATGATATTTTCAATGGCATTCAGGCGCGTAGTTTAACACGCATTGCTGTCGATGAGCAGTATATCCATCGATGATATAAACAGCGAATGCTAAATAAAAACCCTATAAATTAACAGATTACATCCCATGGACGAGAATGGCTGAAGCAGAGAATAAGTGCGTTGTGCCAGCCGATGAGATTGACAGCGATCAACTTGTCGCCCAGCTCTATCGCTGTTCGCCTTTGTCGACCATGGCAGAAGCGCAGATTACGGTTCTGATTTCACTCTCGACGGTCGAAAGATACCCGGCTGCTACCCAGCTTTATGAGGGGGGTGTCCCTGACGATGTGGTGCTTTACCTGCTTAAGGGCGAACTGGAAGCGACGCAGGCGGATCACGGTTCGATCATCAGCGCCGATTCAGAGGCCGCACTGCAACCGATTTCCAGCAAACATTTTGCCGCCTCGACCATCACCACTTCTGCCGAAGTGGAATTAATCCGCATCGAAAAACAGTTGATTGAGACCCTCACCGCATGGGGGCAGATTTCAGCGCCTGAGACAGAAGTCGTGATGAGTGAAGACGGTATCGTCACTATCGATCGCGCCAGCTGGCTCAATTCAATGATCAAATCGCCAACGTTTAGAAATCTGCCTGCTGCCAATATTGAACAACTACTCAACAAGCTAGAACCTGTCAGGGTTAAAGCGGGTGATTTGATCATCGGGCAGGGTGATCTGGGTGATTATTTTTACATGATCAATAACGGAGTGGCGATGGTGACTATTAATCCTGAGAATGATGAGGATTCGGTCATCATGGCGGAACTCAATGAAGGCGCTGCGTTTGGCGAGGCGGCGCTGATCTCAGATAACCCAAGAAATGCCACCATCACAATGATGGAAGATGGGGTGTTGTTGCGACTTTCGAAAGATGATTTTATCAATCTGCTGAAACAGCCAACGCTGCGCTGGGTTGAATATGAGAAAGCGGCCTCGATCATTAAGCGTGGGGCGAAGTGGATCGATGTTCGCCTGGCCGAAGAGTATGAGCGCGGCCATCTACCCAATGCGATCAATATTCCGATGCGCGAACTGCATAAGCGAGCGCGTGAATTGAACAATAAAATTCCTTACCTCTGTTACTGCGAGAGTGGTACGCGTAGTTCGGCAGCGGCTTTTGCTTTGTCACAATATGATATCCGTACTGCGGTGCTGAAGGGCGGTATAGAAGCGCTCGCCGAAGATTGTCTCAAGGTTAGTGCGGCGCACGCCTGATATATATAGGTACGACGCCACTTAGGCTGAACGACTGAATCGTCACACACGAACAGACATGATTTGCTAGAATAGTCGAAAGCGTTATCTACATTTGGATAATAAAGCCATTGCACAAACAGACGCCACCATATCATGGGTAGCCTGAAGTCACGCCTTAATCACAGACTTACAAAACTTCGCCTCTCAATGGCCACCGTTGAGAGCGTGCCACAGCTTGCGCTGCTGGGGGCTATCAGTGGCATCATCGCGGGGCTGGTCATTGTTGCCTTCCGTATCCTGGTCGAATATACCCAGATGAGTTTTTTGCCGGGTGGTGATGCAGAAAACTACGAAGCGCTATCGCCCATGATGCGTCTGTTACTCGCAACCGCTGGCGGTTTAGTGGTTGGATTGTTGTTTCAATATATTGCAAAGGGTGCAGCACAGGTTGGCGTAGTGCATACGATGGAGCGCCTCGCCTATCATCAAGGGCGTTTGCCACTGCGCAATGCCATCTGGCAATTCATCGGTGGCAGCATCACTATCATTAGTGGTCATTCAGTGGGGCGAGAAGGGCCAAGTGTCCATCTTGGTGCGGCCAGTGGTAGTGTGCTGGGGCAATTGTTACAACTGCCCAACAATAGTACCCGCGCCCTCGTTGCCTGCGGTGTCGCCGCGGCGATTGCCGCCTCGTTTAACACCCCACTGGCCGGTGTCATCTTCGCGATGGAGGTGGTATTGATGGAGTACACCATTGCCGGTTTCATTCCCGTGATCATTGCCGCGGTCTCTGCCACTATCGTCTGTCGTTGGTTTTTTGGAGCAGAGACCGTCTTCTTTGTGCCCGACACAGGGCTCGGCACCATTGCAGAGTTACCGTTTGTTTTAATACTTGGTGTGGTGATTGGTATCCTTGCGGCCACCTTCATTGAACTATTACAACGCTTCTCGCGTATCAGCACACCCTATCCATTATGGCAGCGCACCTCGCTGGCGGGGTTTATCATCGGTATCTGCGCATTGGGTACACCGCAGATCATGGGGATTGGCTATGATACTGTTAACTCAGCAATGGTAGGTGAATTTGCCCTTGGTATGTTGATCGCGATTACATTGGTTAAGCTGCTGGCGACCACGATTGGACTTGGATTAGGGTTACCCGGTGGTTTGATTGGCCCGACGTTGGTGATTGGTGCCACCGCTGGCGGAATGATTGGCATCATCGCTGACATGCTCTTTCCCGGCAGCATCTCATCCCCGGGTTTTTACGCCATCATTGGCATGGGGGCGATGATGGGGGCGACGTTGCATGCCCCGTTGGCAGCACTGGTGGCAATGCTGGAATTGACCGCCAACCCCAATATCATCTTGCCGGGCATGTTGGCAATCGTCACCGCCGCACTGGTCAACAGTCATCTGTTTGGTAAGCCGTCGGTCTTTATTATGCTGATTAAAGAACGCGGCCTCGATTTCCGTGATTCAGTACTCGCGCAATCCCTGCGGCGCATCGGTGTCGCCAGCGTCATGGATAGATCCTTTATCTGTAGCGAACAGCAGATCACCTTTGCAAGTGCGCAAGCTATGCTGGAACGGAGCCCCAACTGGATCATCATCAGGCGCGATAATGCACTGCACTCACTATTACCCCCAGCAGACCTGGCGCAGTATCTACTCGCTGAAGAGGAGCGTGGAGTAGAGACAGACAATAGCATGATTGATCTGTTTGAAATCCCAGCGAAGCGACGTGATGCATCGACGATCCATCTACAGGCCTCTTTGCAAGAGGCGTATGAGGCGATAACAAGGGCAGACTGTGAAGTGCTCTGTGTGATCCGCAGAGGAAGTGATGGTAAGCAGATCGATGGCGTGTTGACTCGCAAGGAGATAGAGGCGCACTATCAATCGTAGTGCTAGCCGTTAGTTGCGCTCCTGTTTGAATGTCTACCCAAACAGCTGTTCCTTAAACCGTTTTTGAATTTCTTCTATCTCTGCCTGATGTGTGAATAACGCCGCTACACAATCACTGTCCAGTTTTTCACCGGCCATCTCATGCAGTGCGGTAAAGGCCCTTTCGTTACTCCAGGCTTCTTTGTATGGGCGGCGGCTGGTGAGGGCATCGAAGATATCGGCGACCGCGACGATGCGTGCTTCGAGCGGAATCTCGTTACCCGCCTTACCTTCAGGATAGCCTGTGCCATTGATCGCCTCATGGTGGCAGAGCGCGATGTTACGTAGGATGTCAGTCTGATTGATGTTGCCGAGCGCGAAATTATCGACCAGCGTATCAATCATCTCTTTGCCCTTGTAAACATGTGTCCTCATGATCGCCGTTTCTTCGTCGGTAAGGCTGCCGGATTTGAGCAGGATGTTATCCGGGATCGCTATCTTGCCGATATCGTGTAATGGTGAGAACATGAAAATATATTGGATGTAACTATCATCCAGCTCATATTGCTCTGCCAGTGCCTGAGCGATCAGGCGACTGTAGCGCGACATGCGGTCCAGATGGCTACCGGTCTCGGGGTCTCGTTGGTGGGTGATGTGGCCGGTGGTCTTGATCGCGGCGGAGAGTGTCTGGATCGAACTCATCTCATTGACCACCATCAATGCAATGATGTGTCCATAGAGGTCCAGTTCTTCCAGAACTCTTTCATTGAATACATCTTTTTCGTAAGAATTGAAAAAGAGAAAGCCGAAAAAACCACCGTTGTTGAACATCGGCAGCGTGTAGCTGGCCGCATACCCCTGACGCCCAAGGCGTTTTACGTGTTCCTTGTTGTCATCTTCAAAGGTCAGCATATTGTTGATAACGCGTGGCTGACCTCGTTCGAGGATTTTTTTGAGTGAAGGGGCGTTGTCTAAAACTGTTTGATAATGATCAAGCGGATTATCTTCGCCACTGCTATGCATATAGGTGCTAAGTACCCTGGTATCCGGCGCGTAGAGTGCGATTGCGATGCGTGCAATGAATGGGTAGTGTTTTTGTATGGCCTTATGAGCAGAGATAAGTTTTTCTTTCAGCGGTGCACTCTGATTAAGAAAGGCCAGTGCATCATGATGAGAATAATCTTGGTCCATAACAAACCCATGAAAGCTGTGAGAGTCACTACTATAGCATGAGCTTGTGACGCTCGGTAATCCCCGAGAATTCGTTGGTATATTCGTGGATGAATCAAGGGTTCGCTGGTTGGATGAAAAACTATCATCATGAGAAAGGCGTGAGGGAGTGGAAGTCCTGGTGCTTTAGGGGCGTGATTTCCAGACTTGGAGTATCATTCAGTGGTGAGGCCGCTTCTTTGTAAAATAATGCTTAGTCAATAGTGTTCAATAGTGCATCGAGATCCTTCAGCTCTGGATATCGCCCACATACATCCCGCACGTAGCCTAATGTCCGTGGAATGTCTTTTAGATAGCCGGGCTTATCATCACGAATATTGAGTCGGGCGAAGATACCCGTCGCTTTGAGGTGGCGTTGTACCCCCATCAGATCAAACCATTTTATGAATGTTTCTTCGTCGACATCGTTAATGATTTTTTGTTGCAGCAGACGGCTATAATAAACGCGCACCCATGCAAGCACTTGTTCGCGAGGCCATTCGATATAGCAATCTTTCAGCAGTGAAACTAGATCGTAGGTGATCGGGCCAAAGACAGCATCCTGAAAATCAAGCACGCCCGGGTTGTCAGTACCCATTGCCATCAAGTTGCGAGAGTGGTAATCGCGGTGTACCCATGTTCGCGGCTGAGCCAATGCAGATTGCGCTAGCAGCTCAAAGGCTTCATCCAGTGTTTTATGTTGTGTGGCAGTCAATACATTGTCGAGGTGTTTTTCAAGATACCATTCTCGTACCAGTTCCATCTCACGCATCAGTAGCGCATGGTCATACTCGGGTAAAAGATTGTGATCTTTTTTGGCGGCCTGCAACAACAACAGAGTATCTAGTGCGTCGCCATAGAGTTGATCGGCTGTCTCGAGCGCCAACAGATCCAGGTACTGCACATTGCCGAGATCAGACAATAGCAGATAGCCCCGGGCTAAATCTTGCTGCAATACGCGTGGTACATTGAGGCCAAGTTCAGCCATCGCGTTGGCGATGTTGATAAACGGCATGCAGTCCTCTTTGTCGGGCGGCGCATCCATCACGATGAAGGTTTCGTCATCGTGATGTACACGGAAGTAGCGTCGGAAACTGGCATCGCCCGAGGCAGGCGCAATCTCGCTGAACGTCATGCCGATATCATCACGCAACCACCGTTGCAGATCATCCAGTCGTTGATCACTCGGCACTTGTACTCTCCTTTGTGTTGATGGCAAACAGGCGTCGACAGAAGTTGATGCTTTTTGTGCGCAGATCATCGGCCACCATGTAGAAACAGGGGACGCCGATCAGGATCAAAATCGTCGCAAATAGTAACCCAAAACCGAGGCTCACCGCCATTGGTGCGAGGAACGCGGTCTGCCCGGTCGAAAAGAAGATCAGTGGTGAGATACCAAGAAAGGTGGTGACGCTGGTCAGCAGGATTGGCCGCGCGCGCACCCTGCCTGCCTCGACCATTGCCTCGATGCGATCCTGTCCTTTGGCGCGCATCTTTTTTGCAAAGTCGACCAGGATCAGTGAATCGTTAACGATGATGCCGGCCAGCGCAAGGAAGCCGACCATCGACAGGAACTGTAGATGAAAGCCCATCACAAAGTGCCCGATGATGACGCCGATGACGCCGAAGGGGATCGCGAACATCACCACCAGCGGGTCGAGCATCGACTTGAACAGTGCCGCGAGGATGAAGAAGATTAACGCCAGTGCAATGATAAAGGCGCTGAGCATATCGCGCATCGACTCAGTGGCTTCTCGCTTTTCACCCATGAAGACCAGTTCGAGACCGGGATGGCGCTGTGAGAGATCACTGAACTTCTGCTGGATATAGTTGGTGACCTCAATCGGTGTGGTGATATTGGCGTCGACCTCTGCAGTTACCGTGGCGAGGCGTTGCATATCACGTCGTTTAACAGAATCAAAGCTACGACCGAATTTGATATCGGCAACGTCTGCGAAGTGGACCATTTTGCCGTTATCGAGCACGATGCGTTGTTGCCCCAACGTGGATGCCTGCTTACGTATCGACTCGGGGTAGATGACGCGCACCGGCAGGCGCTGGTTGCCACGGGTGACGTGGGTGACTTCAATGCCCTGATAACCACCGCGAATCGCCTCAGCGAGGCGTGCCTGTGTCAGTCCCAGTTGGCGGCCGCGATCATTAAGTGTGTATTGATACTCAAGTTTGCCGGGTTCGAGATCCTGCCGGATGTCGTAGACACCTGGCAGGGTCTGCAATTCTTGCTTAACTTCTTCTCCGATCTTGCGCAGCAGATCGAACTGCTTGCCCACGACACCGATCTCGATGTCTGCCCCGGCGGGGCCACCCGCAGGCCGCAGGATCGACAGGCGCTGAATGCCGGCGATGGTCTGCATCCGCTCACGCAGTCGATTGATAATCTCAACGGTACTGCGTTGGCGGGTACCCTCCCAGTTGAAACGCAGACTCACGACGGGCGAGATCCAACGATCGATGAAGCCTTCTGGCTGTGATTTTTTTAGATCGATGACCAGTTGAATGTAGTTGCTATCAAATTTGACAGTGTTGAAATCGACGAAGGTAACACCGACATTGGTCAGGGTACTTTCCAATTCGTCATCATTCAGTTCAGCGAAGATCTGTTGCTCCATCTGTTTGGCCAGTAGTGCGGTGTCTTGCAGACCGTAGGTGTTGGGGGCCTCGGCGTTGATGAAGAACTGTCCGGAGTCAACCGGGCCAAACAGTTCAAATGAGCTACGAGTCTTGGCGAGTACTACTGTGATCAGCAGCAGGCCGATGATGGCGATACACATGAAATAACGGTTGTGCAGTGACCAGCGCACAAAGCCGGTGTAGCGTTTGAGCCATTTAACCCAGTCGATTCTGGTGGCGCGTGGTTTGTGTTGGTGAACTTTAAGGATCTCTCTGGCGTGAGATGGCAACACGCCGAAGGCTTCTATCAGGGAGCCGATCAAGGTACAGATGACAATGATCGGGATCACTGAGATAAACGCCCCCATGGTGCCGCCGATGGCAAACATCGGCAGAAAGGCGGCCACGGTGGTGGCGGTCGACGCCACCACCGGCCAGTAGACCTCGCGTGCACCCACGACAGCGGCGCGTTCGGCGGGCACCCCGTTTTCCATATGACGATAGATGTTTTCGGTGACGATGATGGCGTCATCGACTACCATGCCGAGCACCACCAGAAAGGCAAACAGCGAGACCATGTTGACGGTGACGCCGAAGTAATTCATCAATATCACGGCGAAGAGAAAAGAGACCGGGATGCCGAGTGCGGTGATCAGTGCCACGCGGAAGTTGAGGAAGAGATAGAGTGATAGCAATACCAGTGCAAGGCCGACCACGCCGGAGGACTTCACAGTCTCAAGTCGTGTTTTAACGTAGACAGACAGGTCGCTGAAGACGCCAAGTTGTACTGATGCGGGCAGTTCACTACGTAGCTGCTCGACGGTGCTGCGCACCTGTCTGGAGATCTCGATGGTCGAGGACTCGGCCGTCTTGGTGACGATCATATTGACCGATGAACGGCCGTTGAAGCGCGCCAGTGTGCGTGGTTCTTCGAGTCGTATGCTGACCTTTGCTACTTCGCCGAGCAGTAGTTCACCGCCGTTGACGCTATGGCGCAGTACTAGTTGTGAAATCGCTTCTGCTTCAGGGCGTACCCCTTTGCCGCGTAACAGGATGTCACCTTCGTCGGACTTGATTGAGCCACCGGGCAGGTCATCGAGGTTGTTGCGCAGCACCTGCGTCACGCGGGAGAGTGGCACCTTGAGTACCGCGAGGCGGGATGGATCGACCTCAACCCACAGTTCCCATTCGCGATTGCCAGAGATACCGGCGCTGGCGACACCAGGGATGCTGAGCAGGCGACGTTTAACATCTTCTGCCAGCTCAAACAGATGGCTGCGCGAGACATCGCCATAGAGCGCGACACTGATCACTGGAATACGTGACTTCATGCTGCTCAACTCGGGGCGTTCGGCATCATCCGGTAGATCGCTGATGCGCTCCAGTGCGGAGCGCGCATCGTTGACGAATTCGGAGACATTGGTGCCAGACTTTAGATCGATAATGATATTGGAGAGTCCCTCACTACTGGTCGAAGTGATGACATCGATTTCCATCATGTCGTCAAACTCTTCTTCGATCGGCAGGCTGACCAGTCGCTCCATCTCTTCCGGTGAGGTGCCTTTATAGACGGTAGTGATTTTGACCTTGTCCATCTCGACCACCGGAAACATCTCCTGTGGCAGTTGATACCACGACAGGATACCCATCAGCAGTATCAGCACCAATGAAGCGGATCAGGCGCATGCGTGATTAATCTTGATAGTGGTTACTCATGTACCACGGACTGGCCGTCGGTAAGGAAGGCGACATCGCGTGCCACCACCATTTCGCCCGCGTGAATCTCACCACTGACCACTTGCCGCTGACCCTGGCGGACCAGGAGTGTGACCGCGACGCGGCGCAGTTTGCCTTCTGCTGCGATGAAGATGAAACTCTCGTCGTTCTGATGCAGGATCGCAGCGACTGGCACCACCAGTGCATCTGGCAATGCCTTCAGCTTGAGTGACGCGATTGCTTGTGTGCCCGATTGCAGGCCTTTGCCATCGAGACGGATGCGCACGGCGTGAGTGAAGGTCGCCGTATCGGGGCTGGTTTGCAGCGCGACGATGGTGCCTGCGCGCTGTTCGCTGGCGACATCGATCATCACCTGTTGGCCCAGGTGCAACATCGCAGCGGTGGTGCCGTTGACATCGAGATTGAGATCGAGCTGATCAAGCTGTAACAGTTCCAGCGCCACTTGATTGGGGGCGACATAATCCCCCGCTTCAACATGAACGGCATTCACCACGCCAGCATAGGGGGCGCTAAGGGTGGTGCGAGCAACGTTGCGTTCGGCGCGCCGCACCGCAGCATGTTTTAGCGTCAGCCGCGCCTTACTGGTCTCGACACTGTATTTGAGTTGCTCTTCCTCGCGTTGCTGTTGCAGCAGCAGCTGACTGGCACTGTCTCGGAGCGACTTCGAGGCGAGTGATTTTTGCCCTAGCTGGTCGAGCCGCGCCACCTCGCGTGCCTGAAGTTGGCGATTTTCACTGACCAGCTTCAGGACCCGCCGGTCACGTTCGATCGCCTTCTGCTCCTGCGACAGCTGCGCCTGCGCCTCGGCTAGCGCATCCTGCTGATCGCCGCGCTGCAGCGTGATCAATGTCTCGCCCTCATTGACCCTGTTACCCGGTTCGACATGTCGAACCTGCACCTGTCCCGAGAGTTCAAAGTTGAGTGCGCTGCTACGTACCGGTTGTAGATGGCCACTGACCTGCTCGATTGGCTGGATCGCGCGCTGTTCAATCGCCTGCAATGTCACCTGTGTCGCTGGAATCTCGCGTAGCTCTGGTTTTTTTTGCGGGGTGGTGAAAATCAGCACGGCAATCACGGAAATCACACAGAGAATGAGAATCAGGATATACTTCAGTGATAATTTTTTGACTTGTATATCCGCATCACTCATACAGTTACCATATCTGTTATTTAACCTGATCTAAAATTGTCTTGCGCATACCTTACCACTCAATCCTGCCCGAGAAACAGTCGCGCCCACAAAATTGGTGCGCAGGGTTATCTGCTACTGGGTCACCCTGTATTGAGTCATACAGGTCGGCATGGTTCCATAAGGTCTTGAGCGTAAGATCCTCGAACGTAAGGCCCTTGAGCGCACTGCTACTGTCGATCCTCTTATATAGTGGGCAGGGCACCGCCAGCGAGTGGGCGTTGTGCAGTCATCACTTGTCGCCTTTTTTCAGTGGCGACGCAAGCCTTGGTGATAATACGGTGATCACCGCCGATGAGGGACGTGCGATCGGGCAAGAGACCTACGAAATGAGTGGTAGTGTTGAGCTTATGCAGGCCAACCAGTTGTTACGCTCGGAAAATGCGCGCTATTACAAAAGTGAGGATCGGCTCGACGCCGCAGGTGGCATCTTTTTCGCCACTCCCGACGCGACGTTTAAGGGGGATCGTGGTTCCCTTAACCTGGGTAGCTCCAGTGGCAATATAGACAATGCCAGCTTCCAGATGCGCAGTAAACATGCGCGTGGTGATGCAGAGCAGATCATTTTTGAATCACAGGACGTGACGGTATTAAAAGATGCGACCTACACCACCTGCGACCCCGGCCGTGAGGATTGGCTGCTGCATTCAAGTAAAGTGACGCTGGATCGTGAGAATGGTGTCGGCAGCGCACAGCATGCGGTGTTGTCGTTTATGCATGTGCCGTTTTTCTATCTGCCCTATATCTCGTTTCCGATCGATGATCGCAGGAAGTCAGGTCTCCTTCCTCCCACTTTTCGTAGTTCGGAGATATCCGGTACCGATATCAGTGCACCCTACTATCTGAATCTTGCGCCGCAACGTGATGCGACCGTTGCGCCACGTTACATCTCGAAGCGCGGCACGATGCTGGGTAATGAATTGCGCTTTATGACCGCGCGCCACTACGGTACCCTCAATCTTGATTATCTGTCGGATGATAAGTTGTTTGGTAAAGAGCGCGGACAGGCTAAATATCGGCATCAAGGGAGGCTAGCACCGCGTCTGACGACCAGCATCGATCTTAACTATGTGACGGATGCTGACTATCTCAGCGAGTTGAGTAATAGCCTCAGTCTCTCCAGTACCACCCACCTGGAGCGTACTGCTGACCTCGATTATCTCGGTGATGCATGGCAGGGTCGCCTTCGGCTGCAGGCCTATCAGACTGTGGACGAGACCATCGTCGGCGGCTCGCGCCCTTATCAGCGACTGCCACAGGCGACTTTTAATAGTCTATTGCCAGTCAGGGATGATTCATTGCACTATAGTCTCAGTGGTGAGTATGTCTATTTTGATCGCGCCGATAGCCTCACTGGTAGCCGTCTTGATCTACAGCCACAGATCAGTCTGCCACTGACAACGGCGGCCAGCTATCTGACGCCGTCGTTGAAACTGCAAAACACCACTTATTCATTGAACAATCAGCCACTCGGTAGCGAAGTGCGCTTGAATCGCACCGTGCCACTGCTGACGCTGGACAGCGGCCTGTTTTTTGAACGCGATACTGAGATCGCATCGCGTCGTTATCTGCATACGCTGGAGCCGCGTCTATTTTATTTATATGTCCCTTATCGTGATCAGAGTGGGTTGCCGCTGTTCGATAGTGGTGCGCCGGATTTCAACTTTACCCGCCTGTTTGCCACCAATCGTTTCAGTGGTGTTGATCGCGTGGGTGACACCAGTCAGCTGACTGTTGCGCTCACTACGCGTATGATCGAGAACGATAGTGGCAAAGAGCGCTTCCATGCCAGTGTCGGCCAGATCTTCTATTTCGAAGATCGTGAGGTGGGACTCAACGGTGATGCGGTTGATCGTAGCAAGGAGTCCGATATCGTTGCCGAGAGTACCGCCTATCTGCGCAATGATGTTGCGCTTGACGCCGATTACGAGTGGGATATTGAGGCCCACGAAACTGCCAGAGGTGCGCTACGGTTACGCTACAAGCCGGCATCGCGTCGTATCTTCAATGTGGGTTACCGTTACCGCAATACAACGCAGAAACAGGTCGATGTCTCGATGTTGTGGCCGTTGCCATATACGCGTCGTTGGCATTTTGTTGGCCGCTGGACCCACTCGCTACTAGATGAGCAGACCATCGAATCGTTTAGTGGTCTCGAGTACCAGTCCTGCTGCTGGAAGGTTCATTTCGTCGCGCACCGTTTCATCAACAAGGAGCTGGCGAATCAGGCTGGCCTCGATCCCTATGAGCGCAGCGTGTTTCTACAACTGGAACTCAAGGGGATGGGAAAACTGGGTAAAACCGTCGATGAACTGCTGGAAAATGGTATCCTAGATTACCGGCATTAATCTTTTTTTCTGAACAGCAAGCGGATTTCACATGAGGCAGTTTTTTCGACCCTTCGCACTACTTCTGACACTGGGGGTGATGGCCACGCCTGCGTTGGCCGATGATGACATCATCCCACTTAATCGCATTGTGGCGGTGGTGAATGGCCAGGTAGTGACCCAAAATGAACTTAAGAACGAGCTGCTCGCTGTGCGCCAGCAGTTGCGTCAGCAGGGGATCACTGCCCCCAGCGAAGCAGTGTTGAATAAGCAGGTGCTGGATCGGCTCATCACGACCCAGGTGCAGCTGCAACATGCTGAACAGATGGGCATCGTGGTCGACGACGAGACGCTTAACAGCACCATTAGTAATATTGCGGCGCAAAATAAGCTGTCGCTAGCCGAGTTTCGTGAGGTTTTGCAACGTGACGGTTTCAAGTTCACCGTCTTTCGTGAAGATATCCGTAAAGAGATTACTAATCGTCGCCTGCGTCAACGACAGGTGGAGAGCCGCATCACGGTCACGACACAGGAGGTCGATGATTTTATTGCTACCCAGAAGGCACAGGGCAATATCAACAGCGACTATCACCTTGGCCATATCCTGATTTCACTGCCTGAAGGGGCGACACCCGAGCAGATCAAAGCGGCTCGTGGTAAGGCGTCTGGCATTCTCGATGAACTGAAAAACGGCGCCGATTTTCGACAGACCGCCATCGCAGTCTCTGATGGGCGTCAGGCATTGCAGGGCGGTGATCTCGGTTGGCGTAAAACGGGCGAGCTGCCGACGCTGTTTGCCGATGTAGTGGTGTTGATGAAGGTGGACGGTGTCAGCGAACCGATCCGCAGCGCCAGCGGTTTTCATATTATCTCGTTGTTTGATTACCGTGATTCTGAGCGTCACATCATTGAGCAGGTGCAGGCACGCCATATTTTGATCAAGCCTAAATCCGAGAGTGATGTTGATGTTGAAGGTGCTTCCGATCCTGTGACGCAGCTTAATGAACTGCGTGCGCGTATTGCCGCAGGTGAAGATTTTGCACAGCTGGCAAAACGTTTCTCCGATGATACTGGCAGCGCGCAAAACGGTGGTGACCTCGGTTGGGTCGGCCCGGGTGTGATGGTGAAGCCGTTTGAAGAGACTATCTTTCGTCTGAAAGATGGCGAGGTCAGCGCCCCTTTTGAGAGTCAGTTTGGCTGGCATATCGCGCAGGTGCTGGCGCGACGTGAATTTGATGACACCGAAGCGCACAACAATGCAAAGGTGCGGGACCTGATCTACCAACGCAAGTCTGAAGAAGAGTACCTTAGTTGGTTGCGTAAGCTACGTGATGAGGCCTATGTCGAGTATCGCCTTGACCAGTGATACCGCAGTGATTGGTACGACCGCTCCGACCGCTCCGATCGCGATTACTGCGGGTGAACCGGCCGGTATCGGACCGGATCTCTGTATTCAGCTGGCACAGCAATCACTAGCGGTCGAGTGGGTGGTGATCGCCGATCCCGAGTTGTTACGGCTGCGTGCGCAACGCCTGGGCATTGCCGTCGAGATCGAGTTATATGACCCCTCGGCTGCTGCGTCACTAGTGCCCGCTGGAACCGTGAGGGTGGTTCCTGTTGATTGTCCGCGACGTGATGTCTGTGGCAAACCAGATATCGCCAATGTCGACTATCTGCTCGATACCCTGCGGTTGGCGGTGCGGGGTTGTATGGAGGGTACGTTTGCGGCGCTGGTCACCGGGCCGCTGCATAAAGGGATCATTAATGACGCGGGCATCCCATTCACCGGCCATACGGAATTTCTTGCTGCGGAGAGTGATACACAACAGGTGGTGATGATGCTGGTGACCGAAGGGTTGCGTGTTGCGTTGGTGACCACCCACCTGCCGTTGATTGAAATCAGTGCGGCGATCACGCCAGCGGTTCTGGAAGGTAACCTGCATATCGTTAATCGAGACCTGAAAAAATATTTTGCAATCGATGTGCCGCGCATCCTGGTGTGCGGCTTGAACCCCCACGCCGGAGAAGAGGGTCATCTCGGCAGCGAAGAACAGACAACGATCATCCCGGTGCTTGAAAAATTACGACATGAAGGGCTGCAATTACAGGGGCCGCTACCTGCCGATACTGCCTTTATCCCGTCGAGGATCGCCACATCAGATGTAGTAGTGGCGATGTATCATGATCAGGGATTGCCGGTACTCAAGTATCTTGGCTTTGGCAACGCCGTTAACATTACGCTGGGTCTGCCGTTTATTCGCACTTCGGTGGATCACGGCACGGCGTTTGAACTGGCCGGTAAGGGTGGTGCGGAGACAGGCAGCCTGCAGGCTGCCATCGCGGCGGCCATTGAGATGCGTCAGCACAGTGATGCACGGCACGCTGAGGACACTTCGCACGCATGAGTCAACACCGCGCACGTAAACGCTTCGGGCAGAATTTTCTGCATGATGATGCGGTGATCCTGCGCATCATCAATGCTATCACGCCCCGTGCTGGTGACAACCTGGTTGAGATCGGTCCCGGCATGGGGGCGTTGACGACTCGCTTGCTTGATGAACTCGGTGAGATGAATGCGGTTGAGTTGGACCGTGATCTGTTGCCGATTCTTGAAAAGAACTGTGCCGCGCATGGTGCGTTGACGATTCATAATGTCGATGCACTGAAGTTCGATTTTTGCAGTCTGACAACAGCGGCGGCGTCGCTGCGTGTGGTGGGTAATCTGCCCTATAACATTTCGACACCACTAATATTTCATCTGTTGACGCAGGCGCCCTGCATCCGGGATATGTATTTCATGTTGCAACGGGAGGTAGTCGAGCGTTTAGCGGCTGCGCCGGGCAGCAGCACCTATGGTCGACTGAGTATCATGGTGCAGTACTACTGCGAGGTTGAGAATCTCTTTATTGTAGGGCCGGAGTCATTTGATCCAATGCCCAAGATCGATTCCGCCATTGTTAGATTGATCCCGCGGAGTGAGCCTGCGGTTAAGGTGACAGATGAAGCGCTGTTTGCCAAAGTCGTTAAGCAGGCCTTTTCACAGCGTCGTAAGACGATCCGCAATACGCTAAAACCTTTTATGACGGGGGATGAAATCAGTTCGCTTGAGATCGATCCCGGTCTGCGGGCCGAAGTGTTAGGCCTTGACGCCTTTGCACGTTTAACGAATTACATCAGTGAAAACCAACCGACAGCAGAATAAACAGATGCATTAAATGTAGGGCGGATTAGCGAAGCGTAATCCGCCGCATGCATTACGCCGGTTGACCCGCAGGCAATAACACATCTGTCGCACCCCAATTCAATGGATAAATTTTTTTCTATATGAAAGGGGTATTGGGCATGGCAAGTTAATTTTTTAACTTCGCATTCGATTGTTGATTTTTTCATGCGGCGGATTACGCTTCGCTAATCCGCCCTACTTGCTTGAAGAATTTGCGCGTTTAACGAATTACATCAGCAAACACCAACCGGCAGTAGAATAAATAAATGTAGCCCGGGCTGAACTTCAAGTGAAACCCGGGAGGGCAGTGCCACA
>CALZHD010000096.1 GCA_945787155.1 uncultured Gammaproteobacteria bacterium
TTACGGGCAACTGTTGCCAGGTCATCTGATAATGGCCTGGGGATGATGTTTTGTGATTTTGATGCGGGTACTTTTCGCTCTCTACAGGAAGTGCTACATTATGTGCAGAGCCAGGATTTACCCGGTTCGGGCGGGAATAGTGACGCGCCGCAGAAGGGCCACTAACATTTGTTAGCAGGCGGATGCGAGGGGTTGTCCCATCTGGACGGCGCTTTCCGCGTTTAATCGTGTATTCCACTGGATACTCTGCTCTGGGAAGAGCAGGATGACGGTTGAGCCCATGTTGAAGCGCCCCATCTCTTCGCCGTGTGCCAGTACAATTTCTTTCTCTACCGAGTGACCTCGATAGTCCCATTTTTTGATCTCCCAGTTGACCTTGTCTGGAATGTTGCCTGCCCAGACGGTCTCCATGCCTGCGACATTGAGCGCACCCACCATGATCATCGCCATCGGTCCTGCCTCAGTTTCAAACAGATTGACCAGTCGCTCATTGCGTGCAAATAGCCGTGGCACCTGTTCGCTGGCGAACTTGCTAACGCTGAAGAGTCGCCCAGGAATGTAGACCATCTCTTGCAGTTTGCCCTGCAGTGGCATGTGAATGCGGTGATAATCTTTGGGAGACAGATAAATGGTGGCGAAAGCGCCGCGACTGAATAGCGCCGCCATCTCTTTTGAACCGCCGAGTAGTTCCTCTAGCGAATAGTCGTGCCCCTTGGCCTGAAAGATGCAGCCCTCATCGGTAATATTACCGAGTTGGCTGATAGCACCATCCACTGGGCAGGCGATGTCGCCGGGGTTGTTGGCGATCGGGCGTGCCTCAGGCTTGAGTGGGCGGGTAAAAAAGCTATTGAAATCTGGATAGGCGCTGCCATCCTCTTCCTGTGCGATACTCATATCCACGTTGAAGATGCGAATAAAGAGTTTGATAGCATTGTTCTTGAAGGGCGCAAAGCGAATGCGTGTAATACCGCGTACGCACCATGTCAGTAGATGGTGGGGAAGGATGTACTGCAGCAGGATGGAGAGATGATTTAGAAAGCGCAAGGTCGACTCTTCTTTATAGTTGTGATTAGGGTCAGTGTGGATGTGAAAGCAGGGCGTAAGGATACGCGATGGCAAAAGGGGCAGGCAAGCGTTTTACCGTATAGATGGAGAGTGCGTTGAATATCGAGATCGAACAAAGGGTGGCGCAGGTGGCGCAAGTGCTACTGCAGCGGCGGTTGATGTTGGTTACTGCGGAGTCCTGCACTGGTGGCGGGGTGGCACAGGCGTTGACTGAGCTGGCGGGCAGTTCAGCCTGGTTTGAGCGTGGTTTTGTTACCTACAGTAATCGTTCGAAGCAGGAGATGCTGGGGGTTGATGCCGCTTTGATCGAACATCACGGTGCTGTGTCGCTGGAAGTGGTCGAGGCGATGGCTCTGGGGGCGCTCGCCCATAGTGCGGCTCAAATATCACTGGCGATCAGTGGTGTAGCAGGGCCAACGGGCGGTACACAGCAGAAACCAGTGGGGACAGTGTGTTTCTCATGGGCTATAGATAAGATTAATCTACGTTCTGAACTTATTGTTTTTAAAGGAAATCGAAGGTTAATTCGTGAGCAGGCTATTGTTCATTCGCTGCAAGGGTTGCTACTTACCCTTGAGCGATCATTCGTCGCTGAATGATGTGTCATAACGATAACGCTATACAGCGTCGGCGGCTCTTTTTTGCGCTGTGGCCAGATGATGCAATGCGAGTACGGCTTGGCAGGGAGGTTAAGTCTATCGTAGCGGTAGCGCAAGGTCGCTCTGTATCGCAAGCGAATCTGCATTTAACGCTGCTCTATCTCGGGGCTGTTGAGGTCTCGCGACAGGCAGAAGTCGTTGCGGCAGTGCCACCTCTCAAATCATCTCAATTTACATTACAGCTCGATCAGATCGAGTATCGGCCTGAGTCGGGGATGATTTGGCTGGCGCCCTCATCGCCACCAGATGCGCTTTTCTCGTTGGTTTCGTCGTTGCGGGGGGTAATGCGGGCGGTTGGTTATGAATTTGATGACCGTCCATTTCTGCCTCACGTTACTTTGATGCGCAAGGTTAGCCAGGCAGATGACGCAAAATCGATCACGCCACTGGCGTGGACGGTGGGTGAATTTTCATTGATGGTGTCAGAGTCATCACCTCAAGGTGTCAGTTATCACTCGCTACATACCTGGAAATTTAATTAAAAAATCTTTTAAACCAATCTGTAATGGCTTGTTCCTAAACTTGTTGATAAGTCATTTTTGCCCTCTTTTATTGACGTTGACTGAATGATGCCAGTCTCAGGTTTTGCTCTCAAAACATGGGGCTAGGATGGTGCTGGTATCTATGTGATAATTTGCGCCAATGTTTCGCTTGTGGCTGGCGTGATGGCATGTTTGATGGTGAGCGAAGTGACGAATTTAAGCGTAAATTTTAGATGATTTTTAGCAGGGGATTTCACAATGGATGCAAATAAGCAAAAGGCGCTGGACGCGGCGTTAAGCCAGATTGAGCGGCAGTTTGGCAAGGGTTCAGTCATGCGCATGGGCGACGAGGGTGTTGCTCGTGGTATTGAAGCAATCTCTACCGGCTCATTAGGGCTGGATATTGCGCTGGGAATAGGTGGTCTGCCAAAAGGTCGCGTGGTTGAAATCTACGGGCCGGAGTCTTCGGGTAAGACCACCCTGGCACTGCAGGTGGTGGCGGAGGCACAAAAGGCGGGCGGTACCGCAGCATTTGTCGATGCCGAGCACGCGCTTGACCCTCTTTACGCCGGCAAGCTTGGCGTCAATGTCGATGATCTTCTGGTGTCGCAGCCGGATACCGGTGAGCAGGCGCTGGAGATCACCGATATGCTGGTGCGCTCCAGTGCGGTCGATGTGGTGGTGGTTGATTCGGTTGCGGCATTGACACCAAAGGCTGAGATTGAGGGTGACATGGGTGATTCGCACATGGGCCTGCAGGCGCGACTAATGTCCCAGGCGCTGCGTAAACTGACCGGTAACATCAAGCGCTCCAATACGCTGGTGATCTTTATTAACCAGATTCGCATGAAGATCGGGGTGATGTTTGGTAATCCTGAGACCACCACCGGTGGTAACGCGCTGAAATTCTACGCCTCCGTGCGTCTTGATATTCGCCGTATCGGTGCCATCAAGAAGGGCGATGAGGTTGTCGGTAACGAGACCCGCGTCAAAGTGGTTAAGAACAAGGTGGCCCCACCGTTTAAGCAGGTCGAATTCGAAATCCTTTATGGTGAAGGGGTATCGCGAGAAGGTGAGATCATCACATTGGGCGTTAAAGAAGGATTGATCGACAAGGCTGGAGCATGGTACAGCTATAACGGTGATCGTGTCGGACAGGGTAAAGAGAATGTCCGAACCTATCTAAAAGAGCATCCGGAGACTGCGGATGAGATCGAAAGTGCGATCCGAGAAAGGTTGCTGCCAACGACAGCGGGTGAAGTGCAGGATGATGAAGGGGCTGAGGTGGTTGAGGCGAGCGCCTGATCAATTAGGATTAATAGTCAAAAAAGCGAGCATCTAAAAATCGCCCAGGACGTAGCGAATAATAACGTACTGGGCGTGCGTAAACGCGCTCTGGATCTATTGGCGCGGCGTGAACACGCTGTGGCCGAATTGACCAGAAAACTGATTGAAAAGGGTTTCGATGAAATTTTTGTCGATGAAGCCCTCTCAGTGTTGGTGGATGATGGCTTACTTAGCGATGCACGCTATGCTGAGAGTTATGTGCGCTCGCGGATGAACAAAGGGTTTGGTCCGGTGCGCATTCGCGAAGAGTTGCGTCAGCGGGGTGTCGCAAGTGTGCTTGTTAGTGATTGCGTCGATTTTCAGGATCGATGCTGGATTGAAACCGCAAGGGCGGCATGGCAAAAACGGTTTGGTGGCAAAATCCCCGAAGATATCAAGGCGCGAGCAAAGCAGCTCCAGTTCCTGCAATATCGTGGTTTTACCACTGAACAGACAAAACATATATTTAAAGACTTGGATTAAGTTTATACTCACGTCGAAAATGTGCTACAAACGCATAAGACAGTAAAAAAATAACGGAATAACAAGATTAAATTTTAGGAATGGAACGAGCCAGCAACAGGTAAGACGATGCTCGTGAGCCACATTTTAAAGTGTAAAGAATCCCGATGACTTCAACAGCAGCTTTAAGACAAAAATTTCTCGACTATTTTGCCGCACAGGGGCATCAGATCGTGGCGAGTAGCTCGCTGGTGCCGGGCAATGACCCTACCTTGCTTTTCACGAATGCAGGTATGGTGCAGTTCAAAGAGACCTTTCTGGGGCAGGAGTCGCGCCCGTATGTGCGCGCCGCCAGTTCGCAGCGCTGCGTACGTGCTGGCGGCAAACATAATGATCTTGAAAATGTCGGCTATACGGCGCGCCACCACACCTTCTTTGAGATGCTGGGTAACTTCAGTTTTGGTGACTATTTCAAACACGATGCGATTCGCTTTGCGTGGGAGTTCCTGACCCGCGAGCTTAAGCTTCCAGAAGCACGTCTGTGGGTGACCGTCTATGACGAAGATAGTGAGGCGGCCGAGATCTGGCTCAATGAAATCGGCATTAAGCCTGAACAGTTGATCCGCATTGGTGACAAGGCGGGTGGCAAACGTTACGAAAGTGACAACTTCTGGTCGATGGGGGATACCGGTCCCTGCGGCCCCTGTACTGAGATCTTTTATGACCACGGTGCAGATGTTGCGGGTGGCCCACCGGGCAGTGCGGAAGAAGATGGTGATCGCTATATCGAGATCTGGAATCTTGTCTTCATGCAGTACAACCGTAGCGCTAATGGCGATATGACCGTTTTGCCAAAGCCATCGGTCGATACCGGCATGGGACTTGAGCGTCTCGCCGCCGTGATGCAGGGGGTACATAGTAATTATCAAATCGATCTGTTTGCCAATCTGATTAAGGCCATTGCAAAGGTCACCGGCTCAGAGGACCTTGAAAATAATTCACTGCGCGTCATCGCGGATCATATACGTTCCTGTTCATTTTTGATTACGGACGGTGTCTTGCCATCGAACGAAGGGCGGGGCTATGTGTTGCGTCGCATCATCCGTCGCGCCATTCGTCACGCTTACAAGCTGGGTGTGAATCAGACCTTCTATTTCAAACTGGTGTCACCGCTGGTCAATGAGATGGGTGAGGCTTACCCCGAGCTTGCCACGGCGCAGCCACAGATCGAAAAAATATTGAAACTTGAGGAAGAGCGTTTTGCAGAGACGCTGGATCAGGGAATGAAAATCCTCGAGTCTGATATCACCGGGCTCAACGGTAACGAGATCCCCGGCGAGACGGTGTTTAAACTCTACGATACCTACGGTTTTCCGGCTGATCTCACTGCCGATATTGCACGCGAACGTGGCTTGATGATAGACGATGCCGGTTTTGAGCGTGAGATGGAGGCGCAGCGTGAGCGTGCCCGTTCTGCGAGTCAGTTTGGTGTTGTTTATTCAGATGCGATTGAGATCGATGAGACATCGGAGTTCACTGGTTATGAGCATCTTGAAGCGCAGGCGAGTGTGGTTACACTGATCAGTGGCGAGTCACAGGTAGCATCTCTGAAGGCAGGTGAAGAGGGAATGGTGATACTCAATAGGACACCATTCTATGCCGAGTCTGGTGGTCAGGCGGGTGATCGTGGTCACTTGACTGCGGACGGTGTCAAATTCATTGTGGCGGATACCCGTAAGCAGAGTGGTGTAAACGGCCATGTCGGCAAGGTAACCGAGGGTGAAATTAAAGTGGGTATGATGCTTACTGCGAATGTTGATCAAACACGTCGACAGTCGATTATATTGAACCACTCAGCAACCCATCTATTGCACGCTGCATTGCGTCAGGTATTGGGTGATCACGTAACACAGAAAGGTTCTCTGGTAGAGGCGGATCGTCTGCGTTTTGATTTTTCCCATTTTGAACCGGTGACTAAGGCGCAGATACAGGCGATTGAACGCATCGTTAATGCTGAGATCCGTGCTAATAACGAAGTGCAGACCCGTTTGATGAGCTATGACGATGCGGTCGAGGCGGGAGCAATGGCGCTGTTTGGCGAAAAATATAGCGATGAGGTGCGCGTGTTGAGCATCGGTGAATTTTCAACTGAGCTATGTGGTGGTACTCACGCCAGGCGTGCGGGTGATATTGGGTTATTCAAGATCATCCTCGAGACAGGTACTGCTGCTGGAATACGTCGTATTGAAGCGGTGACCGGTGAGCATGCGGTTGCGTGGCTGGAGCGACTTGAGTCTAATTTTGCAGCCGTTTCAGAGCTGGTCAAGGGTGGGCGAGAAGATACGCTGGATAAGGTACAGCAGATGGCAGAGCGTAGCCGCAAGCTGGAAAAGGAACTGGAACAGCTCAAGGGCAAACTCGCCAGCAATCAGGGCTCGGAGCTGGCAGAGCAGGCAATAGAGATTAATGGCATTAAGGTGTTGGCGGCGAAGCTTGAAGGGGCCGATGCAAAAACGCTACGCGATACGGTCGATCAGCTGAAAAACAAACTCGGATCAGCGGTGGTGGTACTGGGTGCGGTTGTCGGCGTGAAGGTCTCATTGACCGCCGGTGTGACGTCAGACCTGATCAAACAGGTGAAGGCCGGTGAACTGGTCAATCATGTGGCACAGCAGGTCGGTGGCAAAGGAGGCGGTCGGCCGGACATGGCGCAGGCAGGTGGCACGGAGCCAGCCGGGCTTGATAGTGCATTGGCGTCGGTGAAGGCGTGGACAGAAGAACGTATCGCGTCGAAATGATGTGGTGGTAGCGGAAACAAGATGAGTCTGATTGTCCAAAAATATGGGGGTACCTCAGTCGGCAGTGTTGAGCGTATCGAAAGCGTCGCGCAGCGGGTGATGGGCTGGCGCGAGCAGGGTCATCAGGTGGTGGTGGTGGTCTCGGCGATGAGCGGCGAGACCAATCGTCTGATGGCGCTTGCCCAGGATATTCAGGAACAGCCGGTACCGCGTGAGCTTGATGTGTTGCTCTCTACCGGTGAGCAGGTGACGATTGCCCTGCTCAGTATGGCGTTAGAAAAACGCGGCTGCGCAGCGCGTTCCTATACCGGACATCAGGTGCATATTCGTACTGATAGCGTTCATAACAAGGCGCGTATTGTCGATATTGATGACAAGCGCATTCATAAAGACCTGGCGCAGGGGCGAGTGGTGGTCGTTGCTGGCTTTCAGGGCATGGATGAAACAGGCAATATTACGACGCTGGGGCGTGGTGGTTCGGATACCTCAGCAGTGGCACTGGCAGCGGCGTTGAAGGCCGATGAGTGCCAGATTTATACCGATGTCGATGGTGTCTACACTACCGACCCCAGAGTGGTACCGGAGGCACGGCGTCTTGACCATGTTACCTATGAAGAGATGCTGGAGATGGCGAGCCTGGGTGCTAAAGTGCTACAGATTCGCTCGGTAGAATTTGCCAGTAAGTATGGCGTACCATTGCGGGTGCTGTCTTCATTTGAGGACACTGGTGAGGACGCTGGCTGCACGGTGGCGGGGACATTGATATCAGCTGAGGATGCGGAGATGGAACAGGCGTTAATTTCGGGGATCGCGTTTAATCGTGATGAAGCAAAGGTCACCATGCTGGGAGTGCCAGACCAACCCGGCGTGGCGCATAAGATTCTTGGGCCGATTGCAGATAACAATATTGAAGTCGATATGATTATCCAGAATATCGCTGAAGATGCGACCACCGATTTTACTTTTACGGTACATCGCAATGACTATGATAAAAGTCTTGCGATCATGCAAGAGACCGCAAAAAAGCTGGGTGCACGTGAAGTGACGGGGGATACAAAGATTGTTAAGGTATCAATTGTTGGTGTAGGAATGCGCTCGCATGCAGGTATTGCAAGCACCATGTTTGAGACACTGGCAACAGAAGGCGTAAATATTCGGATGATTTCCACATCTGAGATAAAGATCTCAGTTGTAGTAGACGAAAAGTATCTAGAATTAAGCGTTAGGGCCTTACATGAGGCCTTTGGGTTGGATCAATCAGCATAAAAACCTCTAGATTGCCCGCTTTTGGTGTTTGTAATTTTATTGAATAAGCACTCGTGAGGCAAAACCCTATAGATAATTCAGGGGAGGTCGATAAGCAACTTAAGATAAGATGATTGTTTTAATAAGAAAAATTTATAAGGGTATTTTGGTAAGGAGACAGCAATGCTGATTTTGACAAGGCGTGTAGGGGAAACCTTAATGATCGGCGATGAAGTGACTGTGACTGTCCTTGGAGTACGGGGCAATCAGGTTCGAATCGGCGTTAACGCACCGAAAGACGTCACCGTTCATCGTGAAGAAATCTACGAGCGTATTAAAAAGGAGAACAGCGATGAGGGTGCTGCATAACCCGAGTTTCTCTTTGTATTTTTAGCGTTGGGTTTCATCGCCCTTTCTGGATGCATGCAGCACTGCATGTTTTCCCCCTAAAGATAGAAAATAATGAGTCAAATGTTACATTTGACTCATTATTTTTTGGCACGAAGGCAAAAACTTGGTACTCTATGCGCTCCCTGAAACAGGGGTGAGGGAAGCAGTCCGGTTGAGTGAAAGTTCTGTTTGTCTGGGTAAAATAAATGGAGAGATGGCCGAGCGGCTGAAGGCGCTCCCCTGCTAAGGGAGTATGGGGTTTATAGCTCCATCGAGGGTTCGAATCCCTCTCTCTCCGCCAT
>CALZHD010000097.1 GCA_945787155.1 uncultured Gammaproteobacteria bacterium
TGTTGAAGATGTCGAATCACTTCTGCCTTGGAATGTGGATACGCAAACGATAGCGATTAACTGAATGCTGCTCAAGATGGGGTTTGCTGATCGCTTACGATCTTTCGACAAATCGTATACGCGATCGACTATGATGTTCGGGTTTTCCACATCCTTTAGTACCGCAGATATTTGCTTGTCAATAGAGATTATTTCATCTGAAATAATTGACAACTCTTCAGCAAGTAGTTTTTCACTGGCGGAAAGCTCTGACTTCATGATCTTAGATATTTCTGAATGGAACTCTTCAATCTCAGCGAGCCTAGGAAGATCAGACTCTGGAAATACCTTTTTTAACCCTTCAAAATGCTTGCTTTTTATGTATTTATTTTTATTTATATTCCCCTTCACTCTATTCAGCCTACCCGTGATAGCGGACTGCTGAACCAAAAGCTTATCTTTCTTTTCTTTTAGATCTAAAACCTCCCTATTAGCTATTTCCCTAATTCCAATCGCATACTTCGCCAGATTTTCCTTTATATCTTCTATTTCATCTCTTATGTCGTTTATCTTATTTAGATTAGCCTTGTACTTTGTTTTATTAATTTTTGGAATAACATTCTTTTTGAAAGCACCAGCTATAGCAGACTTTTCACTATTCTTATCTTTAAGACTAGACTCCAAAGATTTTATAGGTTGATATTTTTCAAAAATCTTAAGAGTATTTTCTATACATGTTTCTGCACTTTGAGATTTAAATGAATGGAGAGGCCTTTTTACATCAATATTATCCTTCCCCCAAATTCTGGAGAATAACGAAACAGTAGATCTAAAGGATAAATCAATATTTTCAAGTTTATAAGATAACTTTAAGAAAGACCTGAACTCTTCAATGCTAATAGGCTTTGTTTCTTCGTACGACTCAGTACATGTATAAATAAGGTCTGGAGAATGAGTGCCTCGCTTAAATGCGTAGTCAACACCACCAAATTTAAATTTAAAAAAGTAATGATGATCCCCTAACTGTTCAATAGCCCCTCCGTTGTTCGATATGAATGAATCCCCACCAAAAACGAAATCAACAACCATCAGAAGGGTTGACTTTCCAATTGAGTTGGTAGCGACAGAGTCACCAATAATCACGTTTAAACCCTCGTCAAATGTTACTGGACCGGATTTAAATCTATCGCATTGAATTTCAATTAGCATAGCTAACTATTCCTGTACCTAAGTCAACATCAATTCTATTTAATGCATAAAGAACGTCAATAGCTAATAAAAATTCACTAACATCTATGAAATACTGTTGCGTTTTATCATATAGGTCTAACAATGATATTTGATCAGTTTCAATATCTAATATTCTGAAACATTTTCCTAGGATAGATTGATCTAGGGGCAAAAACTTATTTGGAGTGATCACTCAAACACCTCACAGTTTTGAATGAAAAAAGAAGCCAAAATTTCTGCCCCATCGCTAGAACCTGCTCTAGTTTTCCTTCTAATCCAGGACACTATATTTTCAAATATAGCCTGCTGATCATGTCCAGAACGCTTTTGCTTTAAATAATATATTTTGATTTGACCTGATATCATTTCAGATAAATCTGGGTTGCTTTTATCAAAATCAGATAGTTTTGTTCTTATAAATACGAAGTAGTCTCTAACGTTGTTTCTTATTTTTCTTTTAGTTGGCCTAAGCATCGTATCATTTAGCTTTTGATCCAATTTTTTAGGTGCATAATTTATATCGAATTCATCTAGTTCTTCTGTGTTTTGATATAGAGCCTCAATGATTTGACTGATTTCACCCTCAATATTGTATTGCTTCCATAACAATTCTTGCTCTGCACGCTCTATCAACTCCTTCTTAAGGTTGAACAACTGCCTGTATTCTTCCACTGTTCGAGGCTTATCAAACTTTCCATGACAAATCTCACATAGAGGTATTACATTGTCTTCGCTATTCACATCTTCACTAAGGCGGTCTTCGTTTTTCAATAACTCTACTTCATCACCAGTTGGATTAAGAGGATATATATGTGCAATCTCATAATTTTTGTAGGTTCTACGGCCCTTGTCATAAAACAGAGGTTCGTCACATAGTGGGCATAGTCCGCTTACTTGAGAAACAAGATATACATTTTGAGCTTCTGAATAATTTTTTCTTTTATTTCCCATATCCCAAAACCTATAAGATATTCTCTACGAAGGTATAACAACCAAGAGTTCTAACGCCAGCAATAACCGGCGTTTTGTAGCGGTGAGAGGCTTGTGCTAGGCTCTTTTAGCACAAACGAGCACCGCGGAAAAACGTCCGAGTTAATTGCTTTTGTTATGTGTTCTATCCTTCTCTGTTCGGGAAAGGGCCTGGATTTGGATTAGGCACAGGATGAGTACCGCCACCTTCACCATTACTTCTACGCAGAATTTCACATCCAAGCTCATACCGCAATTCGTTTGTGGCTCGTGCAGGAATTGTGGTTAAAGAGACATTGCGCAGCTCAATATTCGCCCCTTCCTGATTCAATGGGTTTCCGCTACCTGATGATTCCAAATAAAGCTCATACCCTCTGAACCGGTCTGGTTCTTCTGGGTCACCCTCATACCAGAGTATTGGCGTGAAAATGAAATCATTATGTCCTCGTTCCGAAACAACCGTATACGATTTATTACATGCCTGCCAGCCATCCGGTGCTAGCAATTTAACCGAATGCGTGCAGTCATCATTCCATCCTGACTTGCAATAAATATTTTTATACAATACTGCTGTTGTTTTAGATTTTCTAATATATTCTCTATCCTTGATAGCGGCCTGCTCTGCCCAGTATGCTTCTGGATCTTCAGCTAAGGCATAACCGCACACCTCGACACTTTTATGATGAATAAAACCTTCTTCGGACATGCCTAATGCTTTCGCCTGGTACCGCCAACCAGGATTATTCGGCGGAGCAACAATGTCCCTCAGTTTTTCCTTGTCCTGATGTTTGCAGGCCTCAACAACGTGTGGCATTTCATGGTAACCCTGTGCAAAAACTTGAATGGATGTAATCAACATCAATCCTGTTAAAAGCAACTTTTTCACTATAATATTCCTGATTCATTAATTAGCATTAACACTGCGTGTAATAACACCTATCCTCGTTTTCAAACTTCATCGACCATCCTAATGAAGCAATAGGGTCTCTCCTCCCACCAGGCCCAAATAATTCAAGGTGCAGATGATCCTCATTTCTGTCGCACGCATTAAGTTCACCGCAGTAAGTAGTGTTACCGCTACAACCGCTCCTGCATATTATCTCGCCTCTTTTAACTCTACGATTATTTTTTCCAACAAGTGCATCCAGGTGTGCATAAACAAAAGTGTAATTATTTCCACTATGTCGGTAATTTAAAAATATATGATTACCCCATTTTCCTGATGATCCCCGAGGGTTCCACTGTATTACCCCGTCAACCAATGCCACAATACTAGTCCCTTTCAATGCAAATATATCCGCGCCCTTATGTGCACCACCGCGACCATTGAACTTACTTTGTTGTGGACAAAAACGTGGTTTTTGTTTTGTTCCATACCAGGATCTATATTCTGCATGATAATTTTCATCTAATAATTCTTTATTTGGCACCTCAGTGATTTTATTTTCAAACCCATCAATCTCGATAAGACCTTGATGCGCATCACCATTGGCGATAAATTCTATAATTTCCTGCTCACTCATCTCGCCTGGAAACATTTCTTGACCTGCATTTGAATTTTTATTCGCATCGCACATGAAAGATACCCTTAGTATAATTTTTAGTTTCATCAGTACATCAAAAATGGTAATTTGATGTATCACTCTACAAATGACGGTTTTAAATCCTACTTTTTATGAGAGTTTAGTTCACATGTTTAACCTGAATGTCCGCTCCGGGTCGTAAACCAGTCATTTATAAAACACATAACGTCTCAGCTAAGACGCGCGCGCATTTTGCGCGTCGTGCTTGAGCTGTTTGTTAGCAGTTGGGTGTTTCTGCCAATATTTAAACAAACACCACCCAACTAAGATAATGAATATTAGCTGTAGCGGCCCCCAGTAGGCACCCCACCATGAACTTGCGTATGAACTAAAGCCAGTTTCGCCCGTTGAAACAACACATAAATGGTTTTTAGTAATAGTGACGCCAACAATGTATTTAGAAGCCGTATAAGCAGCCCAAGGTAGTAATGCAAAAAGTGGAAGTGAGAGCCACTTAATACCAGATGGGTTTTTCGTACCTAACCATGCCATGACTAAGAATATGAGTGAAATTGGCAAGTAAAATAATAGAGAGACCATCCAGGCATCTTCGCTCCCTTGTGTGCAAGTTGTGATCTCAACCAATGGTATGGAGAGAACACTGAACCACAATAGAACAAGGCCAACACCACCTAGTGATTTTATAATTGAACCTTGAGAATTGTTATTATCCATATATTTTTTGCTGCTAACTTGGTAATACGCAGACACACCATTCTGCATATTATTTAACAATATCCACCCACTCATTCTGCATATTATGATATTAGAGGGGTAAATGCAGAATGTTACACCATGACACCCTTCGAAAAAAAGTGAGGTTACTTTCTACTACTATTCCTACTACCGCTTATACCCCCGCGCCAACGCACGCGGCGTAAATTCCCGATCCTTCAGGCCAACATTGACCTCGATCTCCTTCACATCATAAACAATGGTTGAGTCCGCCTTGAAATTTTTAATCACTGCGCTCTCCCATACCCACGCGCCGTCGATCTGTCGCCAGGTGACAAACTGCTTTTTGAGCATCTTCATCTCTTTGTCAAAATAGTCGACGCGCTTTTCGACACACTGCTCCCAGTCATCGTGCTTGCTGAACCATGAGATACGCTTACCGTAGACAGGATCGCTTTTAGGGGTGCTTTCAACCACATAGAACTCTTTGCCTTCAATGGTTCTAATTTCAACAAAGCGATGATCATCTTCACTGATGTCACGTTCCCGCAGGTCATCATCACTGAAGCCCCAGTCCATCTCTTCCGGGGTGCGTTTGGAGATGCGCTTGACGATGCGCATCTCTGGCAGATAGACCCATTGATCGGCGAGCCGTGGACTGTCATTGGTGTAACCCCAACGCATAAAGGCGAGTCCCTGGTTATGTGCGGAGGCGGTGTAAAGGACGACCTTGTCGACGATGCCATCTTTACCGGCATAATTTTTCCATAGGCGAATGTATTCACTGGAGACCTTTTTGCCGTTGGTCAGTGTGCTGGTGACCAGCAGGCGCGAGCGTTGATCGTCCCCGGCATTTTTATAGTAACAACGCTGTACGATTTCGCTGCCGCTGGGTGCTTCTGCCGCGATGCTGAATGGAGTGAGTAGCGCCAACATTGTCGCTACGATTATTTTGCTCATGGTACGGTTACTCATGACTTAGATAACTCCTTACTGCCGCCTGACTAACGGCACCAGTAACTGCATTACTATCAAAATCAATATAGCAAGATTACCCACAAATACATAGGGGGTACTACCCTGCATCGGCACCACCTCATCGCTGAGGGTGGCCTCTTGAAACTGCGGGGCAACCGACTGAAAACGTCCCTGATGATCAATGATGGCCGAGATACCGGTATTGGTGGCGCGTAGCATTGGCCGGCCACTCTCTTTCGCTCGCATGCGTGCTATCTGTAGATGTTGATGCGGTGCGCTCGAATCTGAAAACCATGCGTCGTTACTGACGTTCACCAACAGCGTCGCGGCTGGCAACTGCATGATGACCTCATTGCCAAAGACATCTTCGAAACAGATCGAGATACCGACCTTCTGCCCCGCCATCGGCAAGGGTGGCTGGTCATGCGAGCCGGCACTAAAATCTGACATCGGTACCTGTATGATGTTAATGATGGTCGCGAGCCATTCTTTCAGCGGCAGGTATTCGGTGAACGGTACGAGGTGGCGCTTGTGATAAAAGCCAGTTGCGCTACCGATACTCATCATGCTGTTGTAGTACTGCCGCGTCTCACCATCGAGATAGATCAGCCCCAGCAGGATATCGGTATTGTTGCTACGTGCCTCTTCTGCCAACCCGGCAAGAAAGTTAGTCGATTCATGAAAGAACGCGGGCAATGCGGTCTCCGGCCAGATAATTAGATCACTGTCCCAGTTTTCGCGGGTCAACTGCGCATAGAGATCGATCGTCGGCGCCTTCATCGATGGCAGCCACTTTAATTCCTGCGGAATATTGCCCTGTACCAACGTCACTCGTAACGGCTCGCCAGCGGGTGATACCCATGTCATTTGATTCGTCAGTAACCCTACGCACCACAGCAGTACCAATGCCACAAGATGATGCGACTTCACATCGACATAGATGTTGCGGATCACGATAGCGACCAGCGCAGCGCTCATCGCGACCGCCAGTGATACGCCATAGAGACCCAACAGCGCGGCAAAACCACCGAGCGGTGTATCGATTTGGCTATAGCCCACATTGAGCCACGGGAAGCCGGTGAACATCCAGCCACGAATCCATTCGAACAATACCCACACCGCAGGAAAACACCACAACAATGCCGCCGTGGGTGATAGTTTAAAGCGCTGTCTGAACTTTACTGCAAGCCCCGCTGCCGTCGCGATAAAGAGCGCGAGCACCAGTACAAACATCGCGGTGAGAAACAGTGATAGCGCAAGGCTGACATTGCCGTAGTCATACATGCTGATGAAGACCCACGACACACCCACACCAAACATGCCGATGCCAAACAGCAGCCCGCGCCACATGGCACGGCGCACGGAGGTATCCAGCCAGAGTAAAAAAAGCAGCGCCAGCGAGGCGATCGCCAGAGGATAAAGCGCATAAGGGGCAAAGGCCAGTGGCAACAGCCCACCTGCGATCAACGCCAGCAGGTCGCCCCGCTTCGCAGCGAACATGTGGCTACTCTTCCGCGGTTGTGGACGCGGCCGTGTCTTCCATCTGAATATTCATCTGTAGTAGATGTAGACGTCGACTATCGGCATGCAACACCTTGAAGTTGAAACGGCCGAGCTCACAACGCTCACCCCGTTTAGGCAGGTGACCAAAGGTTCGCATCATTAATCCACCGATGGTATCGTAATCTTCATCACTAAAGTCACAGCCAAAATATTCGTTAAACTCTTCGACAGGGGTGAGCGCCTTAATTGTAAAGCTCTCTTCACTGTGTTTCATGATGTAACTATCTTCAGCGACATCATGCTCATCGATGATCTCACCGACGATCTGCTCCAGCACATCTTCAATCGTCACTAGTCCGTCAATGCCCCCATATTCATCCACCACGATCGCCATGTGGTTACGACTGGCACGGAAATCTTTCAATAACACATTGAGTCGTTTGCTATCGGGAACAAATGCCGCAGGGCGCAACACATCGCGCACGTTAAATGGCTTGCTTTCACTATCCAGCGCATAAGTGAGTAGATCTTTTGCCAGCAGGATGCCGACGACTTCATCCTTGCCATCGCCAATCACGGGGAAACGCGAGTGAGCAGATCTAATGATCACCGGCAGGGTTTTCTCCAGCGGGGCATCGCGCTCCACTACCACCATCTGTGCACGCGGGATCATGATATCTCGCACCTGCATCTCGGAGACTTCCAGCACCCCTTCAATCATGGTCAGCGCATCGGCATCCAGCAGATGGCGTTGCTGAGACTCTCGCAGTGTCTCAATAAGCTCTACACGATCCGCCGGTTCCTGAGTGAATGCCTTCTTCAGTTTACCAAAGAAGCCATCTTTGCCAGTCGCCGGCTCGGGCGATCGCTCGCCGTTCATCGTTTTCCCGTTCCAGGTTTCATCTCTTCTCCGCTGTTCACATCGTCAATCGTCATCATGTTACGCCGCTCCTTCATCCTTGTAGGGATCGTCGAAGCCCAAGTATGCCATGATCTTTCTTTCCAAATCTTCCATTTCAAGCGCATCTGCGTCATCAATATGGTCATAACCGCGCAGATGCAATACGCCATGCACCACCAGATGCGCCCAGTGAGCACGCTGGGTTTTACCCTGCGCCGTCGCTTCATCTACCACTAATGGTGCGCAGATGATGAGATCCCCAAGCAGTGGCAACGGCACATCGGCAGGTGCCTCAAACGGGAACGACAACACATTGGTGGGGCCCGCTTTGTCACGATACTGTGTATTGAGCGCTGCACTTTCACCGCCTTCAACCAGGCGAATGGTCAGTTGCGCCTCCTGCATCTGCCCTTCCAGCGCTGCGGTCACCCACCGTTCAAAATCGACTTGTGCGGGTAACGCGAAATTTTCAGGCTGCAGCAAGGCAATTTGCAGATCCAGTTCCAGTTCCAGCTCCGGTGTCAGTCCAGGCGCCATCTCAAACTCAGGCGCCATTACGATCGCGCTTGCTCCCCTTCGCAGTCGCCTCCTTATCTTCCTGCGCCGAATAGGCCTGCACGATAAGCTGCACCAGCGGATGACGTACCACGTCCTGCGACATGAAGAAGGTAAAGCTAATCCCTTTAACATCTTTTAGCACTTCAATCACATGACGCAATCCTGAGACACTCTCGCGTGGCAGATCAATCTGGGTGACATCGCCGGTCACCACCACCGTCGAACCAAAACCGATACGAGTCAGAAACATCTTCATCTGCTCGATGGTGGTGTTTTGCGCCTCGTCAAGGATGATGAACGACTCATTCAAGGTGCGACCGCGCATGTAGGCCAGCGGCGCCACTTCGATCACATTCTGTTCGATCAGCTTGGCGACACGCTCAAAACCGAGCATCTCGTAAAGCGCGTCGTACAACGGCCGCAGGTAGGGGTCGATCTTCTGCGCCAGGTCGCCCGGTAGAAAACCGAGCCGCTCACCCGCCTCGACGGCCGGACGCACCAGCAGAATCCGCCTCACCTCTTCACGCTCCAGCGCCTCGACGGCACAGGCAACGGCAAGGTAGGTCTTACCGGTACCGGCGGGTCCGATGCCGAAATTGATTTCGTGACTCATGATGCGCTCCAGGTATTTCACCTGGTTGACCCCCCTGCCTGAAATCCCCCCTTTTTTGGTCTGAATCCGCACGCTATCGCTGACCTGCTGCTGCAGCTCTTTGATCGCCGGTGCGGAATGCAACGCCAACTGCACCTGTGACGGCGCAAGTGTTGCGCCGTCGGTCTCGTCATAGAGTGAAGTGAGCAGACGGCTCGCCTCAATGACGGCATCGGGATTGCCAATGATGCGAAATTTATTGCCACGATTGCTGATCTCGACACCGAAGTGGGCTTCGATCTGCCGGATATGGCCATCGAACTGGCCGCATAGCTCTGCCAGACGGTGATTATCGACAGGCTCTAAATGTAAATCGTTAGTTGCTGGGTTCTCACTCAAGATGGGGGTTCACATTATTGGAGGGAAAGAAAACTGTGACGTAACAAGGGGTTCGATCAACGAACCACTACGCCACATGGCGATCGTGGTCGGACGCGATCACTGCAATCAGTTCACCACGTAACGAGTTGGGCAGCGCCTCGGTGATACGCACGTCGGCAAATTTGCCGATCAGTGACGACTCGGCGGTGAAATTGACCCAGCGATTGTTCTCGGTACGCCCGGCTAGTTGCGCGGGATCTTTTTTCGAGACCCGCTCGACCAGTACGCGCTGCACTGTGCCGACCATCGACGCACTGATCACAGCGGTCATTTCAATAATCCGTTTTTGCAGTTCAGCAAGCCGCTGCTGTTTGACGCTGTGTGGCACATCATCTGGAAATGCCGCCGCCAGGGTGCCGGGGCGTGCACTATAGATAAAACTGAAGGAGTGATCAAAGCCGACCTCTTCGATCAACGCCATCGTGGCACGGTGGTCGTCATCACTCTCACCGGGAAAACCGATAATGAAATCGGATGACATGCTAATATCGGGACGCACTTCGCGCAGACGTCGAATTTTCGACTTATATTCCAACGCCGTATGACCACGTTTCATTGCACCGAGGATGCGATCGGAACCGCTCTGTACCGGCAGATGGAGATGACTCACCAGTTCTGGCACGTCTCGATACGCCTCGATCAGGCTGTCACTAAACTCCACCGGATGTGAAGTAGTAAAACGGATGCGGTCGATGCCATCAATCGAGGCAACATAAGTGATCAGTAGTGCAAGATCCGCCTCAGTGCCGTCATCCATCACGTCACGATAGGCGTTAACATTTTGTCCCAGCAGGTTAACTTCACGCACCCCCTGACTGGCAAGCGACGAAATTTCGCTGAGGACGTCATCGAACGGGCGACTAAACTCTTCACCACGCGTATAAGGCACCACGCAGAAGGTGCAATATTTACTGCACCCTTCCATGATTGAAACAAAGGCAGTCGCCCCATCTGCTTTTGGCTCCGGCATACAGTCAAATTTTTCGATCTCGGGAAAACTGATATCGATCACCGGTTGACGCTGTCGCTTCACTTCATTCAGCATCTCCGGCAAGCGATGAAATGTCTGTGGGCCAAAAATCAGGTCGACAAAGGGGGCACGCTCACGGATGGCATCACCCTCCTGACTCGCAACACAACCGCCCACGCCAATAACGAGATTGGGCTGTTGTTCTTTCCGTTGACGCCAGCGTCCCAGCTGATGAAATACTTTTTCCTGTGCCTTTTCACGAATCGAACAAGTGTTGAGCAGCAAAATATCGGCTTCGTCGCTCGAATCAACTCGCTGTACGCCGTGTGATGCTTCGAGTACCTCCGCCATTCTGGCAGAGTCATATTCGTTCATCTGGCAACCAAAAGTCTTGATGTATAGTTTGTGTCCCATCGGCCTGCTATTTTATCGTCCCGCTATTTATAATCAAAAAAACAGCATAATTTACTACTTTTTCGGGCATATTTCCAGTTCAAGGCTGCTGAAACAAGCGCTGAACAAGCATTGGCCACAGTAGAGGTTGTGACCAAAATCCTGCTAAGCTGTTGAATATATTACGACTGGGTGAATCTCTCACGATTGAGTAGACGTCGGCTCAGCACTTATCTTATGTATGCTAAGGTCTGCACCGTTAAATTCTTCTTCCTGCGTCAAGCGTAACCCCACGGTCTTCTTCAATATCCCGTAGACAATGGCACCGCCGATCAGCGCAATACTTACCCCCAGCAACGTGCCGATCAACTGCGATATAAAACTCACGCCGCCCATGCCACCCAGCGCCTCCATGCCAAAAATACCCGCCGCCAGACCGCCCCACACACCACACAGACCATGTAGTGGCCAGACCCCGAGCACGTCATCGATCTTCCATTTGTTCTGCGTCAGCATGAAGCTCCACACAAACAGTCCGCCAGCGATCAAGCCCGTTACCAATGCGCCCATCGGGTGCATGATGTCTGATCCGGCACAGATCGCGACCAGACCTGCAAGCGGCCCATTGTGAACAAATCCAGGATCATTTTTGCCAATCACCAACGCGGCGATAACACCCCCTGCCATCGCCATCAATGAGTTGACGGCCACCAGACCGCTCACCCCTTCAACACTCTGCGCCGACATCACATTAAAGCCAAACCAGCCCACCGTCAGGATCCATGCACCTAGCGCAAGAAAAGGGATGCTGGACGGCGGATGCGCAGACATAAGGCCGTCCTTACTGTAACGTCCATGGCGCGCGCCAAGAAAGATCACCGCTACCAGCGCTATCCACCCACCCATCGCGTGCACCACAATGGAGCCGGCAAAATCGTGAAAACCTGCGCCAAAGCGGCTTTCCAGCCACTCCTGAAACCCGAAAGCACCGTTCCAGGTAATGCCCTCAAAAAATGGGTAGACCAGCCCAACCAGTACAAAACTGGCCATCAGCTGCGGATAAAATCTCGCGCGCTCCGCAATACCGCCCGAGATAATCGCCGGAATCGCTGCCGCAAACGTCAATAAAAAGAAAAACTTGACCAGCTCGAAGCCATTTTTTTCTGAAAGTGTCTGGGCACCTTCAAAAAAGCCCATGCCATAGGCCACACTGTACCCAACAAAGAAGTAGGCTATCGTCGAGACCGCAAAGTCACCAATAATCTTAACCAGCGCATTGACCTGATTCTTTTTGCGGACCGTGCCCACCTCTAAAAATGCAAAACCTGCATGCATTGCCAGCACCATAATGGCACCCAACAATACAAATAAGACATCCGAACCCGATTGCAGGGCCTCCATAACTCTCTCCTCATGCTCTCAAAATGGTAACGAGCTATAGGCTAGAACAAAGCACGCGCCAAACCAAGCAAAACAAGTGCTTTAAATAAAAAATTTACCATTGGGAAAAATATAAATAACACCAGAACGGTGCAATGAAATCCATCAGGGCCTTTTTAATCCACCCTTACATCTAAAATCGTTCTGTCATAGCCCAGCTAAATGCGTCGACAGAGGTAATCACAAACAACTAATATCTACTATTTCTCAATATCAGTTACTAGCGACATCCATCACCCACATTGGGCTACAGAACGACCACAGTCACCATCAACAAGCAAAACGCATTAACGACGGCGTCTTGGACGGTTTTGCTCTTCTTTTACATAAACCAGAGACTCATCTTCTGGCACTACATTTTGCGACCACTGCTTGCTGCTGTCAGACGACGATTTCAAATGAACCGCAACCGCTGCGCCTACAACACCACCAAGCATGAAAGCCACCAATACTGTTTCTATCATCATGCCCATCATTTTCGTATCCTCCAATGTTCGAGTTTACATCCTTGCCAAGCCATCCAACATCCTTTTCAGGAATGGCCATTTCGAGTTCCTTCACTATGTTTAGCGACTCAAAATGTCATCCCATTAATTCTGTTACGAGCACTGATC
>CALZHD010000098.1 GCA_945787155.1 uncultured Gammaproteobacteria bacterium
AACTAACGGAAATATTATGTAAAGTATTTTAGAGGTAGGTGATTGATTTGATTGGTCATGTGATGGCTACTTTACATAACCACCTACTTTCCTAAATAGATCTTATGTAATGCTTTCCATAAGGCCTATATCGGAAGCGCTCGCTAATGGCAAATCCATCAAATCAACAACAGGCGGCACGAATTGCGCGTGATTTGTTGGTGCGGCGGTTGCCAGGATCAAGACGAGGATCGGTGCGTGCTCATCTACAGCGAGCAGAGCTAATTGCCGAAACCATCTGGCGGCGTTGGCAGGTAGGGCCGTATCAGTGGCAAGTAAAACACCTGCGTTGGTATCTGGTGGAGAAAACAGAGCATCTAACATCAGGCACCCGTTACCGTCACTGGTTAACGGTGCGATTGCTAGTGTTGGCACTGCCAACACCTGAGCATTGGTTGCCTCGGTTGAATGGGCCTTGGTTAAGGCAGACAGGCGTAGCAGATAAGTTGAAAGCTGGTCGACCTGTGAAGCAGCCAAACTGAATCGTGCAGACCGGAGCGTTATCCACAAGTCCACGGTCTGATGGCTCCTCACACAAGCAAATCAGGCGGTGGGCCCTGTGGGTAACGCAAGCCCAACGGTTTTATCCACAAATCGCTGCGATCAATAACTGTCTTTTATTTATTACGGGATTAAAGGGTGTGTGCTCAATCGCTTGTGTTGCAAGGGTTTGAGCCAATGATGCGACACCTTTTATGCGTAGTTTTGCCACCCCTTATGCGCAAGTTGTTACCTTGTATGCGTAGAGTAACCACCTCTTATGCGTATCTTTGGCCACCTTATATGTGTGGATAACCAGGCCTATCAACAGGCTTATTCACTGCTGCGCAGGTAGTAATTGAGATCCTTTGGTGGAACATGGGTAGGGCTGGGCAAAAGCTGAATGCCGTGTTGATCGACAGTAAACCGCGCCTGCGGGTAAAACAGAATGACCCGATCCAAAGCATTGCGGAAATTAGCTTTGAAATGAGCATCGCGCTGGTAACTGTTGCCGAACTGAATCATCAAGTCAACCCAGCTGATGGTGATTGGTCTTTTCAAACTGTAATAACGATAGGTAAGCCAGCAGTAGATATCCATCGCCAACGGATAATGGCCACAAGCGTGAAGTACACGCAGATCAATGGGGATGGCATACTGCTGTGTGTGTTGGTAGAACTCATCGGTTAATGTCAATTGCGACTGCCAACGATAGGGCGAGTTTGGCTGCCACAATATCGAGGCTGATTGCGAGACACGAAGTGAAGTCATATCCCAGAGATGCTCACTGCTTTGGGTGACTTGAATGGTGCAGCTTAATAATCGTTTCAGTTGTTCGCGGGCATAAGTGAGAGAACCATTTTTTCCACCGGTGCATGACTTGCCCATAACATTGAGAAAATGAGCTGTACTCGGCCCCAGTGAAATTATATTGCTTTGGTTTTGTTTGCTCAGCGTAGTGATGGCGCAGAGTGCCAACCGAGGTATTGTACCATAAGGCAGTCCAATCTCGCGACTCGCCAACATAGTAAGGGTGCGGTTGCCGTTGCGGCGGATGAACTCGTTATCCTGCTGCTTGCTGACAGGCAGCGATACCGTTGCCATCAAGCGTGGTATAAAGGCGATCTGTTTAGTTTCTAATGCGCTTGTTTCTCTTATCTGCTCGGCAATATCGATATGATAAGCAATACTGCGTTTCTTCATTTTTTGAGTTTGCGAACCTGCGAGCGAGAGTTAATCAATGCATCCTGTTTTTTGAATTGATTAAGCCAGCTATGTACATCTTCTTTGTTCCACAGGCGAGTGCGGTTACCGGGAATTTCAATGCGTGCAGGTAATGGCTCGCCTTGATAAATTTTACTGCGCAAACGCGAAAGTGAAATGCCAAGCAAGGTAGCGATTTCAGTATCGGAATAGTATTGTTCGGCCATCGTTAAACACCGTTGGTTGTTGTTCGGTGTTAACGCTAGTGAAATGAACACTAAAAAGCAGCAAACAATTAGTTTTCGTTTTGAAAAATTATTAGATTCGAACGGAAAAAACACCCTAGTTTTTTATGCTCAATTTGGGACAAATATGGGACACTCGGAGTGGTTTTGGGTGGTGTTGAATGAATTTGGGTTGGCTTTAATAGTTAGTTAAATCAATAACTTAATTCGTAAGTGGTTTGTTCAAGGGGTGAAAAGCTCTGCCAGGTTCGACGACTGAGCGAAGCGAAGGAGAACGCCGGAGGCAACGACGGCGGCCCGCAGGGCGAGGAGCGTAAGCGACGAGTAATCCTCTCGCACCCGAGGGCATAAAGGCCGTCACCTAAATCTGTGCGTTTGCAGGCCTGCCGATCTTGCCTCCCAGTAAAGACTGAATCGCGATTGATGCCGCCGCAGTACGGTTATCGACGCCAATTTTTGGATATATCTGCTCAAGGTGTTTGTTGACGGTTCTTGGGCTCATCTCAAGGATGTCCGCGATCTCCCTATTAGTTTTTCCGTGGGCGATCCACAGCAAGACTTCCGCTTCACGATGAGTAATGTGCAGCGCCTGTTCCAGTTGTGCGGGATCAATCTGGGCATTGGGCGACTGTATTTTGAGCAGAAATTCATTTTCATTGGTCTGTTTAAAATAGCGTATAGTCAGATTTTTATCTCTCATCGCGAGTGCCAGGTCATGTCCGGCGATGCCATTGGGTAACCATGAACTTAATTGTCGTTTAAGCGCTGGGCTCGTGTCGTGCTGATTAGGCAAGTAGTGGTCAATGAGCTGTTGGGCTGCGGGTGTCGTCCAGAGGATGGTTCCGTGGTTATCAATGCAGAATACATGCTGGTTGGCAGTATCCAGCGCCTGGCGCGCATCGGTAAGCATTTTTGCATGGGTGCTGTGCTGGCGGATTCTTACGATTAATTCCTGCGGTTTGATTGGTTTGACAATGTAGTCACTGCCGCCAGCCTCAAACGCCTTGACGATATCCTCTTCGTCACTGAGGCCAGTCATGAAGATAATCGGTGTTAACGGGAGTGTTTGCCGAATAGTGCGCGCACAATCGAAGCCATCCATAATCGGCATAACTGCATCGAGTAAAATGACATCTGGTGTGACTTGTTCAAGTACGTTAAGTGCCTGCTGACCATTTAGTGCTACCAGCACGGCCATGCCAGTCTCATCAAGTGCCATGTTGATCATGCCGAGCGCGTTCGGATCGTCGTCCACTACCAGAACAATAAATTTGTCATTGAACGGTTGGTTCACCATGTCCTCCTAATTCATCGATCGCATTTACCACGCCATCCAGGTTACAGACTTCAACCAGTAATTTCAGGTGAGAAAACCAGGCCGCGTGGTGATGCTGTGCCTCGAGTTGGGCGATGCATTCGGTCAGCCCTTTTAGATAGCCTACTCTGGCATAGCCTCGCATCGTGCTTAAAAGAGCGAGATCTTCTTCATCTAACGTTACCAACTGTGATTGCGCAGTGGCAGAGGTGACATCATCGCTCTGCGGTGTGAGGTCAAGTAAGCGCTCAATTTGTGTGATTAACCGGTCGAACTCAATCGGCTTAGTGAGATATGCATCAAAGAGCCCTTTCATCTGGTTGACAGTATCAGCTTCGTAAGGATCTGCGGAAAGCATGATCACCGGTTGCTGGTAGTTATTTTGACGAAGCTCTGAGAGTAATGCCCAGCCACTCATGCCCGGCAGATTAATATCCAGTATGAATAGATCTACATCAACGTTAGTCACGAGCCTGAGCGCATCTTCAGCCGAGACAGCGTGTATAACAGTAAGGCCTGCGGGGGTTAATAGCTCATCAAGAAAGTGTCGGTGAGACGCCTGGTCATCAACGACCATAATGGTTTTCTGTTGCTGTTGACGTTTAAGCCTGACCACCTGGCGTGGTTGTTTGTTTGAACTCATCACACTTGGTAAAAGCATCTGCAGGGTAAATTCACTGCCTTTGCCTGGCTCGCTGGTCAGGGTGATTCTGCCCCCCATCAGTTCGGCGAGGAGGTGGCTGATGGAGAGACCGAGTCCGGTACCGCTGACAGTCTTGGTGGCGTGATTACGAACACGCTCAAAAGGTTCGAAAATGCGTTGTTGATCATCCGGCGCGATGCCTACGCCGCTGTCCTTGACGGTAAAAGAGGCGACCTGATTTCGGTATGCAATGATCAGGTCAACAGAACCCTGTTCGGTATATTTAAATGCATTGGAGAGAAGATTGAGCAGTATCTGGCGCAGACGTTTTTCATCAGTACTGACGTAACCGGGCAGGCTGTCAGGATTATGGATTGTGAACTGGATGTTTTGTGCACGCGCCTGCTGGGTGAACATGTCATCGATCTGTGAAATGAGTTTACCCATAGAGACACTGTCTCGATGGATTTCCAGTTTACGCGCCTCGATTTTGGAGATGTCGAGTAGACCTTCAATCACATCGGAGAGATGTTGCCCACTGCGTTTGATAATGGCGGCGACCTTGCGATTTTTTTCATCGAGTTCGGCATTGGCCTCCATCAGTTGTGCATAACCGAAGATGGTATTGAGCGGTGAACGTAACTCATGGCTTACGCCGGAGAGATAGCGGCTCTTGGCGCGGTTGGCCATATCCGCGGCATCTTTTGCCATTAGCAGCTGGCGATTGGTCTCTTCGTGAGCGCTGACTTCCTGCTTCAGCAGGCCCGCCTGGGATTTGACTTCATCCAGCGCCAGACGTGCGCTGCGCTGGGCGAGTACATAGAGCCAGATTAGTACACCGGCGACCAGTAACAATAGAAAAAAGACACGTGACAGGGTTTCCGAGATCAGTTCGAGATGCTGGGTGCCGTCGCTCACCTGAGCAAAATAGATCAGACTCAACAGTGCCGCGATAATGAACCCGGTGACCGTGAAGATGACGAAGAAATGCCCAGTCGCCGAATGCAGTTTTTCATTAATATGGTCGGGAAATATTTTACTCAAAAATGTGGCTGTCTGCGCCGCGAGGTGTGCATCAGGACGGCAACGGTCACCACAGCGCGCATCCAGCGAACAGCACAGAGAACAGATCGCACCTTCGTAACTTGGGCAGTGGCTCATATCTTCCGTGTCAAAAGCGTTTTCACAGACAATGCACTGCGGCTGTGTGGCAGATGTAGCGGCCTCTTCGGCCTTGTTCAGATAAAAACGGCTCTGGGTAAACCAGGCGATCAGGGGAACAGTGATGAAAGGCAGCGTCAGCGATATAAAAGGGGCCAGTGCGCCTGCGGTCTCACCCAGCAGTCCCATGTTGGCCGCTATGCCCACTATTGATGCAAGCACCATCGAACCCACACCAACAGGATTGATGTCATACAGGTGGCTGCGGCGAAATTCAATGTGCTTAGGGCTCAGTCCCAGCGGTTTGTTGATGACCAGGTCCGCGACCACGCAACCTATCCACGCCACCACCAGTGTGGCATAGGGAGCCAGGATCTCTTCAAAGGCCTGATAGAGGCCGAGCTCCATCAGTAACAACGCGATGGAAACGTTAAAGAAAAGCCATACAACCCGGCCGGGATGGTTATGTGTCAGGCGGGAAAAGAAGTTCCCCCACGCAATAGAACCGGCATAGGCGTTGGTCACATTGATCTTCAGTTGTGAGATCACCACAAAAATTGCGGCAAGGTAGATGGCCCACTCAGGGTTGTTCGTCAGATACTGAAAGGCGATCGCATACATATGTGCGGGATCGGCAGCGTCTACGCTGCCCAGTCCGTGATTAATCGCCAGCACCGCGAGGAATGAACCCACCAGTAGCTTGAGTACGCCGATCACGACCCATCCCGGACCGGCACAGATAACGGCCAGCCACCACTGGGGGGTGTGTCGATTCTCGGCGGGTAGAAAGCGCAGATAGTCGGCCTGCTCACCATTTTGTGCGATCAGCGGAAAGATCACTGCAGCACAGGCACCAAACAGGTAGAGGGTGAGATTTCCTTCCGTCGTCTGGCTGGTACCCTGATACTGCAGCCACTGGGCGAACATCTCGGATTCGTGATTCGCGATGACGAGCAGTGGCAGCAGCTGCAAGATGATCCAGAATGGTTGCGTCCACGCCTGGAACTTGCTGATCCTGCTAATGCCGTGCGTCACCAGAGGTATCACCACCAGCGCACTCATGATGTAGGCGATAGAGAGAGGGATGCCGGTGGCCATGTTGATCGCCATCGACATGATCGCCGCCTCAATAGCAAAAAATATAAATGTAAATGACGCGTAGATCAGTGATGAAACCGTAGAACCGATATAGCCGAAACCTGCGCCCCGAGTCAGTAGGTCGATATCGACACCATAGCGCGCGGCATAGTAAGCGATTGGCAACCCACACAGAAAGATGATGATGCCAACGACAATGATCGCCCAGAACGCATTGGTAAATCCGTAGTTGAGTGTAATCGTACCGCCGATTGCCTCAAGCGCCAGAAAAGAGACGATGCCGAGCGCGGTATTCGCGACCCGTGCGTTCGACCAGCAGCGCGCCTTCCTCGCGGTATAACGCAGCGCGTAATCTTCCAGCGTCTCATTTGCAACCCATTGATTGTATTGCCTGCGGATCAGCGGTGTCTGGTGCTTATGGGGCATTTTCAGGTGTCTTCAAACTAACTATTAGAGTGCATGCTTGCTTGAAAAAGCGTGCCGGCACAATGCGTCAAATGACGTATGCATGCTCGCCATTGTGCGCATGTTCATATCACGCGACAGCGCAGATACTCCAGAGACCCGGAAATGCTTTCCATCTGTGACTCTTTTATCAACCGTGAAACGGCAATAATAAGGATTTACTCTATGAAAATAATTAACCACCGAACACCTCAAAAGCTCCTGCTGGCTGGGCTACTGACTGCATTATGTGGCACAAGTAACGCTGCTGCCAAGATCGCAATCGATGATGATAGCTGGATTAGCCTGGGCGCGGGTGTGAGAACCTCATATGCCACTGTCAACGACGCTGCGCCTGATGGCTCAAATAAGAGCAATAACTTCAATATGGAAAACACCCGACTCTATATCTCAGGTCAGGCGATGGAAGGGGTCAAGTTTTATCTGGGCACCGAAAAAATGTGGGGTGAGTACGGCGTGCTGGATGCGATCGTGCAATACGAACCGTCTGAGCAGTTCAATCTCTGGATGGGGCGTATGCTGACACCCGCAGACCGAATCGAGATGAATGGCCCTTTTTATGGCCTCACCTGGGGTCAGTATACTGTACCGTTATATCCTTCGGATAATGATGGCAGCAACGGTGCCAACGGCGTAGCAGGTACCTATGGCCGTGATGAAGGTATTACTGTGTGGGGGAGCATGAATAAATTCCAGTATGCCGTGGGTATCTTCGATGGCTACAGTGGTGCGGAAAACAGTTCAGATGCGCCGCTTTATGCCGGGCGTTTTGCTTACAACTTTTTGAACAAGGAAGCGAACCCCGGTTACTACACCAGCAGTACCTACTTTGGGCAGGCAGGGGATATCTTTACCGTCGCAGTTTCAGGCCAGCGCCAGAGTGATGGCTACGGTAGTGCCACACAGTCAGGTTCATTCAGAGGCTTTGCGGTCGATGCACTGTTTGAAAAACCGTTATCGGGTGGATCTGTAGTCACCGTTGAAGGTGAATTTAAGCGTTTTGATGTCAGTACCGATGCGCCGGCACCCACCTTCGGTATGTTTGATGGTAAAGCGTCATTCGTCTCGGCGGCTTATCTCATTGGCAAGCAGATGGGGCACGGCAAGTTACAGCCTTATGTCCGTTACACAGAGAACAAACCCACAGGGGCACTCTCGAGTGACCTCACTGAGGTGGGGCTCAACTACGTGATTTCAGGTCAGAACATGAAACTGAACTTCAACTTCACCAGTGGCGATGCCAACGCCAGTGGCGCAAAAGGGACCGACACCGAAAGCGCCCTGTTTGGCATGCAGTTCCAGCTTTAACCCATTTCGATATTTTGTAGGAGATTATAATGATGAAACCTGAAAGATTTAAAAAACTGGCGATCGCTGCGGCCATCTCTGCCGCGTCGATAACAGCAAGCAGTGCTGTATGGGCCGCGGACACAATTAAAGTGGGTGTGTTGCACTCCCTCTCCGGCACGATGGCGATTTCAGAAACCACGCTGAAAGACACGATGCTGATGCTGATTGAAGAGCAGAATAAAAAAGGTGGACTGCTGGGTAAAAAACTTGAACCGGTAGTGGTGGATCCCGCCTCTAACTGGCCACTATTTGCTGAAAAGGCGCGTGAGCTGATCAGTAAAAATAAGACCGATGTGGTGTTTGGCTGCTGGACATCGGTATCACGTAAATCTGTACTGCCTGTTTTCGAAGAGCTGAATAGTCTGCTCTTTTACCCGGTACAGTATGAAGCCAAAATATCTTCTACACCGGCGCAGCGCCAAACCAGCAGGCGATCCCGGCGGTTGACTATCTGATGAATGATCTGGAAGTCGAGCGGTGGGTACTGGCCGGTACCGACTATGTCTATCCACGTACCACCAATAAAATTCTTAAAGCCTACCTGTTGGCTAAAGGTGTTGCCGAAAAAGACATCATGATCAACTACACCCCGTTTGGCCACTCTGACTGGCAGTCGATCGTCTCCGATATCAAAAAGTTCGGCAGCAGTGGCAAGAAGACCGCAGTGGTCTCTACCATTAATGGTGACGCCAATGTCCCTTTCTACAAGGAGCTTGGAAACCAGGGAGTCTCAGCGGAAGACATCCCCGTGGTGGCATTTTCGGTCGGTGAAGAGGAGTTATCGGGCCTCGATACCAAACCACTGGTTGGCCATCTTGCTGCATGGAACTATTTCATGAGCGTCGAGTCCGATGCCAACGAAGAGTTCATTGATAGCTGGCACGACTACATTAAGGACAAAAAACGGGTCACCAATGATCCGATGGAGGCGCACTACATCGGCTTCAATATGTGGGTGAAGGCGGTTGAGAAGGCGGGTACTACCGATCCGGATGCG
>CALZHD010000099.1 GCA_945787155.1 uncultured Gammaproteobacteria bacterium
ACTCGGACCCCATCATGCCGCCGGAGCGTCTGCTTCGGCGGTTTTTCACTTCAATGCTCATATAAAGTCTGCATGCTGCAGTGACTCAATACAAGCTTCGGTAGTGGTTCAGTATAGATCGCAAATGGGCTCGCTTTCTTCAAGGCGCTAAGCCCCAGGATATAACGCGTTTTGGCAGGCAGCACCGCCGCCTCTACATTATATAAGATGCATTGTGAACCAACTGTCACCTGGTCAATTATATACAGCGGGACCACCTTGCTACTGCCATCCGCCATTACTCCGACCAGGTCTTTGATATAGCGCACTTGATTTTTAGTTTTGAGTATCTTAAGTGCCTCTTCGTCAATGGTCATATAACTGGAGCCGGTATCGACCAGAAAATCAACCGTCCCGAGTCCGGCAATGAAGCCTTCCACGTAGTAGGTCTCTTTCCCCTTGTCATGTATTGAGATAGAAGTGCCGAATTCCTGAGCGTCAAGATTACATGATGCGAGTACAATTATTAGCGTCAAAAAACTGTGGCGATACATTGATTAACCCCGCTGTAAAGACAATTGATAGCTATAAAAGCTATTTCAGCACTATAAAAATGCGTTACTCATTAGAATGGGCAACATCTATGCCATCAGTCATGGCTATCCAATAAATCCCGGGTGGTTATTTTTCCAGGCAATCAAATCGGTATCCTATGGTGATCTGGGAGGGTATCTAAGGGGATTTGGGGCATGATATTTATAATAGATAATATTCGCCTGTAGCTATTGCTGCTAATAAGTTCGGAAGAAGCGATATGGTGGCGGGATGAGCTCTGGTAAAGACGTGATGGAAAGTCTTTAGACTCAGGGAATGTTGTCAGGCTTATTGGGCGAGGGTGTTAGCGAGTGGGAAATCAGTGAGAGGTGAGTGGCTGAGATGGCGAATAAAGTATCATTTTCTTGGCGTTTCACGCATCGTTGTTATACTTGCTGTATTCTCTATTATTGATCGATTTAATCATTAATGCCTGGTTAAAATAAATGTTAGATGAGTTACCCGAGCTGTCTTGCGAAGAATCAAACATTATTTTTCAACTGGAATGCGAACATTACACTATCAAGGTCTGTGAGAATGATGCCTATCGGTGGCTGACCCTGGGCACAGATTTCATTCAATCGCTGATGAGTCTTTCTGAACCTGATCGCGTTTTGCTTCCATATACGCATTCAATGTTGTTGGCATTGGCCTTTAAACAAAAATCTCTTCGGCTACTCAATCTGGGTGCTGGATGTGGCACATTTGAACGTTTTTTATTTAAATATTATCCAGATATTGCTATTACGTCTGTTGAGTCAGATATCGATATCATAAACGTATCCAGAAAATATTTTCACATTCCATTTGATTATCCTGTAGTCAATACATCAGCAGATCTGTTTTTGAAAAACAACAGGATTAAGTATGACATTATTTTTTTCGATATTCATGACAGTAAAAAACACCCTGATTATTTTTATGATTTAGATTTCTACATTGATGCAATGCATTCTCTTAGCGAGGATGGGCTGCTTGTGATGAATATTATTCCAGATTGTGAGAAGGAAATATTGGATGTTTTGTTGTCTGTGCGAAAAGTTTTCAGGTGGCAGTATCTACTGGATTTCGACAACTACAAAAATATTCTACTCTATATTTTTCCACAAAAATCACGTCCCATCCATTCTAATGGCATAACCTGTGAAGAATTAAAGAAACGTTCAAACATCGATTTAACAAATGCTATTAACAGGCTTACTTTGCTACCGGAGGCTCAAGTAATTTAGAAACCCGGGTGGACAGCTTCACTAGTGAAGCTGTCAAATAAGTAATGGGGCCCGCTTCTGTTATAGTCATGAGGGTACATGGTTTTATCAGGGAGAAATATTATGGGAATGATGACTGAATTCAAGGAATTCGCTATTAAAGGTAATGCTGTCGATATGGCAGTTGGCATTGTGATTGGTGCCGCTTTTGGAAAAATAGTCTCGTCTTTTGTGGGTGATGTGATTATGCCTCCGGTGGGTATGCTGTTGGGCGGGGTAGATTTTTCTGATCTAGCCTTTACGCTTAAAGAGGCGTCAGGAGATATCCCTGCTGTAGCGATATCTTATGGCAGCTTCATACAAACTGTCATGGATTTTACCATTGTGGCATTTGCTATTTTCATGGTGGTTAAGGGCATTAATACCCTTAAGAAGAATGAGATTCAAGCACCAAAGGCACCACCAAAACCTTCATCTGAAGAAGTGTTGTTAACAGAAATACGCGATCTACTTAAAGAAAGGAAGTGATTGGTAAGGAAGGGGCCTTTATATAATCCTTGGATTAACACCGACGATCTATATTGCGCCATAGGCTGTTGATGTATGTAGGATTTTATCGTGCCAGGCAGCTGTTTGATCAGCTGAGTTCATTTAAGGAGGTTTTAAAGCGGTAACTGACGGAGGTTTAAACGCCTGGTAAGCGGAGTATCAGGGTGACTTTGTTACCATTGCCGTGCAGTTGCGGTAGCATTAGAAGGGTGACGATGCATCGACGATTCGTTGAACCTGCGTTCAGGTACTACCAAACGCATCACAGGAGGTGAACCATGACCACTTCAAATGAACTCCAGGCCACCATCGCGCAGATGGTACAACGTGGTAAGGGCATTCTTGCCGCAGATGAAAGTCTACCCACCATCGCCAAACGTTTTGCGCCGATTGATGTTGAATCCACGGAGGAGAGCCGCCGCGCTTATCGCGCACTGCTGTTTACTGCACCCGGGATTGAAGACTACATTAGCGGCGTGATCGAATTCGAGGAGACCCTTGCTCAGAGCGCTGATGACGGCACACCACTGCCCGAGGTGCTGGCGCGACGCGGCATCGTTCCCGGTATCAAGGTGGACAAGGGTAAGGGGCCGTTGGCACTGTCGCCCGGCGACCTCATCACCTATGGTCTGGACGGGCTGGCGGAGCGCCTGCAACACTACAAAAGTCAGGGCGTGCGTTTTGCCAAGTGGCGTGAGGTCTACGCGATCAGTGAGCACAATCCTACGACGCTCGGCATCGCCGCCAATGCCGAGATGCTGGCGCGCTATGCGGCGGTCTGTCAGGAGCAGGGCGTTGTACCCATCGTGGAGCCGGAGGTGCTAATCGACGGCGATCATAGCCTGGCGCGCTGCGCCGAGGTCACCGAAGCGGTGCAGAAGGAAATCTTTCATGCGCTCCATCGTCATCACGTGGTGCTGGAGCATATCGTTCTCAAACCCAATATGGTGTTGCCGGGTAAGGATCATCCCGACAGGGCCAGCGCTGAAGAGATCGCCGCGGCGACCCTACAGGTGTTTCGGCGTAGCGTGCCGATGGCGGTGCCGAGCATAAATTTCCTTTCAGGGGGAATGAATCCAGAGGAATCGACCGCCAACCTCAACGCGATGAATGCAGGGTTTCCCGATGCGCCCTGGTTGCTCTCGTTTTCCTACGGTCGTGCCCTGCAGCAGCCGGTATTACAAGCCTGGCAGGGGAGGGCGGAGAACGTGGCCGCGGCGCAACAGGCGTTGCTGAAACGGGCAAGATTGAACGGCGCGGCCCAGCGCGGTGAATATCATTCGCAGATGGAGTCAGAAGGCTGAGATCGGGCGGTGCGACATATCGCACAAGAATATACACCCGTAGCGGTCATCAGCACAGGAAGGGGCGCGTTAGCGCATTAAGTATCGCGTCCCCATTATTTGCATCAGAACTTCAGATGCATATGGCGCATATGACATTACTACTATTGGTCTTTTTATCATTCACTATGTTTTGCCTTTCTACTGATATTGCGCAACTGTTCATACAGGGTCCGTTCCTCTGCTGAAAGTTTTTCCGGGAGATGAACTTGCAGACGAATATTGATATTGCCATGCATATGGGTGCCAAACACCGGCAGCCCTTTGCCTTTCAGGCATAATACTTCATCGGGTTGTGAGCCCGCCGGTACAGTGACCTCGACTGCGCCATCCAGCGTGGGGATCTTTATTTTATCTCCTAGTATGGCATCTGGGGTCTCAATGGTTTCCAGCCGCCAGAGATCGGCACCATGCCGCTCAAAGCGAGGATCAGGCCGGCTTCTCACTACCACATAGAGATCGCCCGGTGGGCCATTGGGGGCAGGGCTGGGTAAGCCGTGGCCAGGAACACGCAATGCGGTGCCTTCGTCTACCCCTTCTGGAATAGTGACTTTAAGGTTATCTTCCTGTTTGACCTCGCCTCGTCCCTGGCAGGTATCACAGGGATCTTCAATGAAGCTGCCCTGTCCATGACACACTGGGCATATTGTGATCTGCTGAAAACTGACGGTGCCTTTCTCTTTTTTCTCCTGGCGCGTCGTAACCTGCTTACCACTTCCATCACAGGCCGTGCATTTACGTGGTTCGCTGCCAGGTTTGCTGCGTGTGCCATGACATGCGGGACAGATGACAGGGCGCGAAAAATGTACAGTTTCATCGCCACCGGTGTTTACCTTTTCCAGTGGGATCGTCAGGCCTACTTCAAGGTCGTTTCCCTTAACGGGTCCACGTGGGTGGCGATGGTGGCGGAACATATCGCTAAATAGACCGCCGCCACCAAAATTAAAACCAAACCCCATGTCGCCAAAGATATCGCCGAAATCGACACCGGAAAATAGATCTTCGGCTGAAAAGCCCTCGACACTGGCGAAGCCGCGCACATCATAATCGGCGCGCTTTTTGGGGTCAGAAAGCACCGCATAGGCTTCGGCAATCTCTTTGAAACGCGCCTCGGCCTCAGGTGATTTATTTCTGTCGGGATGATACTTTAGCGCCAGTTCGCGGAATGCATCTTTGATTGCCTTTGCATCCGCATCGCGTGCTACGCCTAATACTTCGTAGTAATCACGCTGTTCTGTGGTCATGAGTTGGCTTAGTCAGATTCGCTATATTCAGCGTCGACGACTTTGCCCCGTGGCCCAGCACCGGAGGGCTTGGCCTCTCCGCCAGCGCCCCCCATATCGGGTGCCGCCTGATGCGCATAGGGACCGCTCTTGGGAGCGCCTGGTGATTGAGAATAAACCGCAACGCCTGCTTCCTTCACTACTTTTTCGAGTTCATCTGCACGTTGTGTCGCCAGTTCCGCATTATGCTGACTAATCGCCTCGCGTGTTTCGCGCAGTTTACTTTCTAATCGCTTGATCAGCTCATCCGATAATTTATCACTAAATTCCGCCAGCAACTTTTCTGCCTGATAACACGTTCCATCGGCCGTATTAAGCTTGTCGGCTTCTTCGCGGCGTTTTTTGTCCTGCTCAGCATATTTCTCGGCCTCATCTATCAGGTGTTGCTTCTCATCATCAGAGAGTCGTGTCGAGCCTGAAATGCTGATGGACTGGGATTTTCCGGTGGCCTGATCCTTTGCGGTAACATTCAGAATACCATTGGCATCGATATCAAAAGTGACATCGACTTTTGGCATGCCTCTTGGAGCGGGTGCTAGCCCTTCCAGGTTAAACTCGCCCAGGCTGGTATTATCCCGCGCCATCGGTCTTTCTCCCTGATAGACATGGATCGTCACAGCGGTTTGCATATCGGCTGCGGTGGTAAACGTTTCGGTATGTTTGACAGGGATAGGAGCATTGCGGGCAATCAGTGACGTCGCAACCCCTCCCAATGTCTCAACGCCGAGCGTTAGTGGTGTGACATCGACTAGCACAATATCACTCACCTCTCCACTCAATACGCCGGCCTGAATGGCGGCACCACACGCGACGCACTCCATCGGATCAACGCCCATCTCGGCCTTGCGGTCAAATAGATCCTCAAAATATTTTCGCACTACTGGCATTCGTGTTGGACCGCCAACGAACACAATCCTGTCGATCTCTTTTGGCGTAATTCCCGCGTCATGCAGTGCCTGCTCTATGGGACCCTGGCAGCGCTGCACCACTTCATAGACCTGCCGTTCCAGTTCCGTGCGGGTCAGGTCGATCTCCAGATGCTTCGGGTTGCCCTCTATTGCCGTTAGATAGGGCAAACTGATATGGGTTGAGGTGCTGGTAGAAAGTTCAATCTTGGCGATCTCTGCTGCTTCCTTGAGTCGCGCGACCGCTTTTTTATCGGAACGTACATCAATGCCAATTTCCATTTTAAACTTTTCGGCGAGGTAGTTAAGCAGGTTTTGATCCATATCCGTGCCACCGAGCTGGGTATCACCACTGGTTGCCTTGACCTCGAAAACACCTTTGCCAAATTCCATAATCGTCACATCGAGCGTGCCGCCACCAAAATCGATCACGGCAATGCGCAGCTCTTCACCTGCACGATCAAGCCCGTAGGCTAACGATGCGGCGGTGGGCTCATTAACCAGACGCACCACTTCAAGACCAGCAATGCGGCAGGCATCCTTAGTCGCACTACGTTGGTTATCATCGAAATAGGCCGGTACCGTGACAACTGCTTTTTCCACGGGTTCACCGAGAAAGGCTTCGGCATCGCGTTTGATCTTCTGCAAAAGAAAAGCAGAAAGCTGTTCGGGCGAAAATGTTTTATCATGCAGCTGGATCTGTGTGCGTTGCCCCATGCTGCGCTTAAAGGCCGTCGCGGTTCCTTCGGGGTTTGCTGCTGCCTGGCGCCTGGCTGGTTCTCCGGTCAGGGTCTGACCATCTGTGGTGATCGCTACATAACTTGGAAAGGCCTTTCCGCCAAGACTGATCCCCTCTGCGCTGGGGATAATGACAGGCCGTCCACCACGCAATACAGCCGCCGCTGAATTGGAGGTTCCTAAATCGATGCCGATAATCATCATCTATCGCCCTTATCGTAAACGCGAAAACAAATCCATTAGGAGTCAGATAAATCAGTACTCGTAATAGATGGTTATGAGTGAATCTTAAGCCGTAGAACCATCATAAGATTGACAACGCGGCGAATCAAGCAAAGAATTTCACTACAGGGGTTGATCACTAATCCAAAGAAACTATAAGAAGGTATGCCAGATACTTATCCATTTGGTCTTTAGGTTGAGCTTAGCCATATGCAACAGATTGTCACTACACAATCTATAATGAGTGATTTTGCGGTCTCGACAGGGCTGTTAGATACCTCGCGCGAACCACGTCGCTATCTGTGGACCGATGCCTTTGCTGTGTGTAACTATCTGCAACTGTATCGACAAACAGGTGAGCCGACCTTTTTGCAGCTCGCTTTAAAGCTGGTTGATCAGGTTCACCAAACCCTGGGGCGGCATCGTAAGGATGGGGTTCGTCGAGGATGGCTCAGTGGTCTTGATGATGAACAAGCGCAGTTGCATCCTACTTATGGTGGTTTAAGAATTGGCAAGCGGCTGGATGAGCGTCACCCCGGCGAGCCTGTTAACGAGTCTCTGCAATGGGATCAGGATGGTCAGTATTTTCATTACCTGACGAAATGGATGCATGCATTGAATTGTGTCAGCCGGGATACAGGCGTCGGTATTTATAATCAATGGGCGCTGGAACTTGCCAGGGTGGCGCACGCCGCATTTACCTACACACCCTCAACGGGTGGAACAAAACGTATGGTCTGGAAAATGAGCATCGATCTTTCCCGTCCTCTGGTAGATTCAATGGGACAGCACGACCCATTGGATGGTTTGATTACCTATCAGCAACTGGAGGCCACTGCAAAACGGTTCCCCGAAACGCCATCAGAACTCAGTCTGAAAACAGAAATCGAAGAGATGGTTGCAATGTGTGCGGGTCATAACTGGGCTACCGAAGACGCGTTGGGCATCGGCGGTTTGCTCACGGATGCTTACAAGCTGGTGCAACTCATTGATCGCTATCATCTGCATGAAACAGCCAGAGTGGAAGCGTTGTTGCGCGATATTGACTGCAGCCTGCGAGCCTTTGTCAGCCACACCCCGTTCAACCTGCCCGCAGAATATCGTCTGGCATTTCGTGAATTGGGGCTGTCTATCGGTTTACATGCTGCCAGCAGAATGCAAAAATGCATTGAGCTACATCCTGAGCATTTTACCAACGCGAGCCAATTGGCCGCCCTGCTGACAAACCTCACTTGTTTTCATCATCTCCATGAACTCGTCGAGAGCTTCTGGTTAAAGCCCGGCCATCAAGTCATTAAAACCTGGCAAGAGCACGCGGATATTAATTGTGTCATGCTCGCTACCAGTTTGACGCCGGATGGGTATTTGCAATTATAAAATCAGGTCAAGCGGTATCTGGCAGAAGTATCTGGGGACACAATAGAATGGCACTAAGTTAAGCCCCTTCAGCACGGTATTTACTGCGATGAGGAGTTTCCTGCATTTCATGCCTTGGTTTGGTCAATCGTTGGTAGTTTTTGGNTAAAATGCATCAACAACTCTTTACGAATCATACTCGGTGATTTACAGCGTAGAATATCCATTCCCATGGTCGTTTTGATATCCCGAAAGAACAGTTCGACATCCCAGCGCTGAAAATATAAATCGGCGATGGCCTCTGTACTATAGAGAATTGGGTCCGTCAGTGTGGTGATGATATGAAATACTGGGTACGGAAACCAGGCTCTTTTACGTTGACTTTAATTTGTCGCAATACCAGCTTTTCTGGTAATGCCTGCCATTCATCTTTGCTATAACTGAGGTGCTTTGCCCATTTGGGTTTGGGCCAATGGATGAGTAGATCATCTTCACCTAATATTTCATCTGCATCCTTTGATGTTACGAGCTTTCTTTTGCCCAGTGTAATGACTGAATCAACGCCTTTATCATTCAATCTGGAAACATCGTAATAGCTACAAAAGCCTTTGTCTCCAAGGAATATATCTCCCGGATTGAACGTATCCCACTGTTCACGCAACATGGGAAGTTCATGGCTTTTCTTGTTGCCCAGCTCATAACTTAGTAATGCACCCATTTGAAGATTGAAACAGGCACAAATAAAGGCTTGCGGAAAACCACAGCCTGGCTTTTGTTGCCGGGTTTGAGGCCATACCTGCTGGTTCTCGAGTGTATCAGGCATACTGATACCTGTTCCATCAACCACCACCACTCGACGACTTTGTAAAACCGCATCTTTACCTCGCTGAGTTAGCTGCTTTGATGTATGAGCCAGGATGCTGTCAAGATCGGATTTTTCCAGCTTTAGGCGTGCCTGACAATAAGCTGAAGTGGATGTTGAAGGCAGTGTCATCGAGCGGCTGGCTGCAAAAGCATGAAATTTTCGAACAACTTCAGAGCA
>CALZHD010000100.1 GCA_945787155.1 uncultured Gammaproteobacteria bacterium
CCGTATAACTATACGATTTATGATTCGCGGCGACCCAATGAGGAATGTTAGCGAGATTTTGGCAGAAGAGGGTTTTTTAAAATGGCTGTCTATTTGGTGTTGTATTTGGTGTTCTTGTATTTCTCCGCGATAGCGGCTTCGTCCAACCAGGCGTTCAACCAGACGGGCGTTGTCACAGCTTGTTTCCTGAGGTTGCAGTGTGCCGCTGGTTACCTCAACCGTTAGCGCAACAAAATTATATGCAAATTAAATTATTAATGGTGCTGGCATTTACTACGCTACTTACTGGTTGTATGACGTACGACTATGCAGTAAATAAAAGCAATACAGATTTGCAATATAGAACCTATTATTATGGTGATAAAAATAAAAATTATGATTTTTACACGGTGCTGTATTCTCGTGTAGGTGATATTGGCAAATCAATTAATTATAATGATTTTACTGTTTACATTGCTCACATGCACTATAAACATCTTTATGAATATAAAGGGCTATATGTTTCTGAAATAACATTCGAGCATAAAGATAAAGCAGCAGTGATTATTGACTATGCTTCAATAAAGCTCGTGCATTCAAGTATTAATGGAAAGTCAATCAAGCCGCTTAGAATTGAATCTGGTGAAAATAATAGCAATAAATATAGAAGTAGCTACAAATTGATCTTTGATCCAAAGACCGTTCCTGATCAACTTAATGAGTCAATTTATGTGGAAATGGTGGTAAATGGTGAGCAAGCCGTAATAAATAAAAAATTTAAAATTGAAAAAACACTATATTATACATTTTGGGATGTATTAATGGGCGTATAGCGCTAACAAGGTAAATTCACACAGACTTGCTGCTGCGGGAAAAATCGGGTCAGAGAGGGGTTAATTGATATACATTCATTAATCGCTCTCTGCCCCGGGTTTTGTACAGCTTCGTTATACGATAAATAAAAAATGAGAAGAAAACCCTACAAATTAAATGCACCAGGAGGCTTCTACGTACGAACCAACTCACAATGATAGAATAGAAATCCTTAAAGGAGCTGCTTTATGAAAGTACTCATTGTTTTAACCTCACGCGATCAACTGGGTGATACTGGCAAAAAAACAGGATTTTGGCTGGAGGAATTTGCCAGCCCTTATTACCACTTAAAAGATGCGGGTGTGCACGTTACTCTGGCTTCACCGCGTGGCGGCCAACCGCCGCTTGACCCGAAAAGCCATGAACCTGATTTTCAAACCGATGATACGCGCCGATTTGACAATGACCAGGCTGCTCAGGATGAACTGGCAAACACTGCTAAATTGGCTGAAATGAAAGTGGAAGATTTTGATGCGGTATTCTATCCCGGTGGCCATGGTCCATTATGGGACCTGCATAATGACAATGATTCAATTGCGCTGATTGAAGAATTTATTGCTGCCGGAAAACCTGTAGCGACAGTCTGTCATGCACCGGCGGTGTTATTAAAGGCCAAGGATCGAAATGGTGATCCGTTGGTAAAAGGAAAAAAAGTTACTGGTTTTAGTAATTCCGAAGAGGCCGCAGTCGGATTAACGGATGTCGTACCCTATTTGGTCGAAGATCAGCTTATCGCAATGGGCGGAGCGTACCAGAAGGTTGAAGACTGGAATTCGTTGGCCGTTGTTGATGGTTTGATTATAACAGGACAAAATCCTGGTTCGTCAGCTGCTGTTGCTGAAGCTTTGGTAAAAGCTCTTAACTAATTGCAGGGCACATAACAAAAAATCGACTCAGAGAGGGTTTAATTGATATGCATTCATTAATTGCTCTCTGCCCCGGGTTTTGATTAACTAAATAATACAACAAGCACATCAATCCTACTCTCGCATATCGTGTAGCATATAGAGCTGAACTAGTAGACGCAATGATAGACAACTACCAAACGATTGCGGCAACGCGCGAGCTTGAATGTGGTGAGCGTGCAGTTCATTTCGACAGCCAACTACGGTTCTTTTCCAAAACAAACTGGATCACTGTTCTCGTCCCCTCGTTGCTTGGTGTTGTCGCTGGCTCTGCCTTATTCGCAGAATCCGACTCAAGCTGGGTCGGCATTGAGGCTTCGACCTGGATCGGTATCGGAACGCTTATCGCGGCAATTTTGACAGCGATCCACAAAGGGCTTGACTGTGACGCGCATCAGGCCGAGTGTCGCCGTCTTGTCCAGGCCTATCGTGGTTTAGAAGTTCGCTATCGAACTTTAGCGCAAATTGAAACGCCTACCATTGTCGATGAGCTACTCGCACTAGATTCTGTGCTTGCGGAACTTCGCCAAAGCCAAACGGCAACGATTAACCCAGAACGGTTGAGAAAATGAATGAGCATGCCGCTTAACCATGCGACTAAGAGAAGGTTGTCTGGCCTGTAGCATACCGTAAGTGGAGCGTATTGCACTGCGTGAGATTTGAGTCTGTTTTGCGCTGCTCTGCAATACCCCAAGGGTACAGCTTAAAGAAGGGCGGAGATCACCCTTCTTTAATGTTGCTCCATATCGCTAATTCGCTTGCTCACTGATGCGCACGTCTTGCGTGAACATCACGTCGATGGATACTTTCAGCGGCGAACTCCTGTGACTCCTTATAGCTGTAGTCAATCCATAAAGCGGCGAATGCCAGGATGGCTAATACGATCCCGGACACCACTGCATTCACTGTTGCTGCCATCATGCCTGCGAATCCAAACAGCCATGGTGAAGCGATTAATAGTGCAGCCAATAGCAGGTTGATCCACTCTTCCCAGGGGAGATGGTTGCTAAGGCCTAGTTGTGCAGTGAGAAAAACCGTACTGCCGATGGCAATCATCACAATACTTGCGCTGGTGACATCAAAAAAACCTAACACAAAAGGCGATGCCAGTAGCCATACTGAGAACAGTAGTTCTATCGGGTCGAGCCAGTTTTCAGCGGAGATATCTGAGTTGAACATGGTGAACCTCCTTCAATAGTTTAAATAACAAGTGCTTTTTCATTGGGAAAATAATAAGGAAATATGTTTCGTTGTTCAGTGATAAAGTCACCGAGCTAAACAATATCGGGCAGAATTTCGCTTAGATGTTAAGTAATGCTAGTAGAACAGACGGCATGTTTATTGCCGCTGGAGCTCTGCAAATGAAAGCGTTGTTTCTATTAAAGGAATCTCTGATTAATTCTGGGCGGAACGACAAGCTCGACGATTACCTCAGTCTGCGCCAGTTACCGCGATGAGGTATTGCAAAGGTGGTGTATTGTAATCTCAGGTGGGCAGTTGAGGCGTGCATCGACCACTGATGAACCGCAGCCGCGTGAGGTGTAGCCGACCATGTGGTGATATTTCCACTGTCCCGAACAGTAGGTGTGTGGGCAGGTGACATTGCAATAGATCGGCTTGCCGCCGGGCAGGCAGATCTGTCCTCCGTGGGTGTGGCCACACAACATCACATCGAAATCGGCATAGGCAGCATGTTTGTAGATTTCAGGGGTGTGTGACAGCAGTATAGACGGTGCATCAAACGGAATTTCATTGCAGGCCTTTTCGATGTTGTCGGCGCGAAAGTAGTGGGGGTCATCAATGCCTGCAAGCCAGAGGGTGCTGTTGTTATGCGAGATGGCGATATGTTCATTCATTAATAACGAGATCCCCATCGCCTCAAGGTCGGGCGCCATCATGATGGAATCGTGGTTGCCCAGCACGCTATAAACGGGGGCGCTGATATGTGGCCGCACTTTATGCATGGCTGACATCGCGGCATGGTAGTCGCCGTGGGTTTTTGCGCGGTAGTCGCCGGTGATGACACATAGATCGTAATCAACGGCATTGATTTTCTCGATCAGAGCATCGGCCATGTCAGGTGCGATATCGAGGTGAGGGTCGCTCAGGTGCAACAGCCGGAATCCTTCAAAGGCCTCCGGCAGGCGATAGATTGGCAGAGTGTTATGGGTGATTGCGATATCGAGCACATTTGCCTGTGCCCGTTTATAGATCAATGCCAGCCGTAGGCTGTTACGAATGACACTGTGCATCGTAGCCCAGTTCTCAATATTGAGGAACTTTAACCCCTGTCCGAAGACGCGTGCCTTGCGTTCGGTCTCAATGCCGAGGCGTTGTTTGAGATGCAGGTGCCCGACGCGCTTTTCTAGTAGCGCGTGCTTCTCTTGTTCGAGATTGCCTGAATCATTTTTTTGCATCGGTTCTGTTGTAGGCGCCTGAACGTGAGTGGAATTTATACCGTCCCTAAATGTAATGTAACAATAAACTCGCGATTATTTAAGAAAATGTTTACGTCCGAGCAGCAGTGCTGCTGTCGGCTTACTTTTCTTCTTCCACCTCTTTTTCCATTTGACTACGCCGGTAGGTGATGCGTGCCGTTGTTGAGTTGTCTGAGGGCTTAGTATGATCAAGGGCAATGCCGAGCTGTTCTATGCCAATGTGAGTCAGTCCCATCAGGTAATAGTATTCAGCCAGTGCCTCGTGTGAGGCCGGCAGATTGTTGTTAAGGTGTTCGGCTTGCGCGAGTAGTTTGTAAAGCTGTGGATTGGATGGGTGTCGTCTGAGGTGTTCGTACAATAGCGCGCTCGCCTTTGAGGGCGCTCCCTGCTTGATCAGTATCATGCCGTAGAGGGATGACAGCGCATGATGGTGAGGATAAATCTTCAGGTTCTCTTCGCAGATCGTTGCGGCCTGTGAGAGATCGCCGGCAGAGAAGGCGATATTGGCCGCCGCTACCTGATAGGGAATGCGTTCCGCCTCCTGTTCGATGAGTGATTGAATCTGCTTCATGGCCTGGCTGTATTTTCCTGCCTTGGCGAGACTCATTGCATAGCCGTAACGTGCGATATTTTGTTGTTGAGGGGTGGCACTGTCCAGCTGCTGTTGGTAGTGCGCGATGCTCTTTTCGCTGTCGTGACGGCTCAATACCTGTAGTTTGGTTTTGATCAGCAGGTAATTCGTTTGATCATAATTTTTTGCCGTTGGGAATTGTGCCGCGCGGTTGCGTGTGTCCGAAATGCGCGATAGCGTGAGTGGATGAGTGCGCAGAAATTCCAGGCTCTGACTTTCACTGCCCCGGTTGCTACGATAGAGGCGTTCAAAGAAACTGGGCATGCCCTGAGGGTCAAAATTGCTTGATGCGAGCAGCGACATGCCAAGGCGGTCGGCCTCTTTTTCATTTTGGCGGGTGAAGTTGATGCGCTTTTGAGTGCTGCTTGCAAGGGCGGTGGCGATGGCGGCGCTTCCCAGTTGTGAGTCCTGACTGGCGAGGATGATGGCGGCAATGATGGCGGCGGCCGTTGGCACGCTACTTTGTTTGGCGGATTCAAAGGCGCGCGCTAAATGACGTTGTGTGACATGGGCGATCTCATGTGCCATGACGGAGGCGAGCTCGCTCTCTGTCTCTGACGTCATGATCAATCCTGTATTGATACCAATGTGGCCGCCGGGGCCGGCAAAGGCGTTGATGGTGGTGTCATTGACGACGAAAAAATTGAAGCGCTGCTGGCTACCACTGTTAGTGGTCAGACGTTCACCGAGCGAGGTGATGTAGCTTTCGATTTCGGGATCGCTGACGATGCTGAGTGCCCCGCGAAGATTACGCATAAATGCCGCGCCGAGGCGATTTTCTTCTGCCAGTGAGAGCACCGACTCTGAGGTGTCGCCAATGTCGGGCAGTTCAATCGACTGCGCGCTGGGTAGACACAACAGCAGTGAAAGGAGTAGCGCACAACAGTGTTGCGCGCGTGATTTTACCTTGTGTGTTTTAGGATAACTGCGCAAGCTTGGGTGTGCTCTCGGAAGATTGGGCGTGACGTTCGATGACCGCCTTAAGGAAAGGGCCGGTGACCGATGCGGGGTTGTTGGCGATCTCCTGTGGTGTGCCGGCCGCGACTATAAAGCCGCCTTTATCGCCCCCTTCAGGGCCGAGATCAATGATCCAGTCCGCCGTCTTGATGACATCCAGATTGTGTTCGATGACGACGATGGTATTGCCCTGATCACGCAGACGATGCAGCACTTTCAATAGCTGTTTGGTGTCGTGAAAGTGCAGCCCGGTGGTGGGTTCATCGAGGATATAGAGTGTACTGCCGGTGCCGCGTTTGGAGAGTTCACGCGATAGCTTGACACGCTGGGCCTCACCGCCGGAGAGCGTGGTCGCGTTTTGTCCCAGTTCGATATACGAGAGGCCGACGTCGATCAGTGTCTTTAGTTTACGTGCAATGACGGGTACCGCGCTGAAAAATTCATGCGCCTCGTCGATCGGCATCCCCAGTACCTCGTGGATGTTTTTACCCTTGTATTTGACCTCAAGTGTCTCGCGGTTGTAGCGTTTATTTTTACACACATCGCACGGCACATAGGTATCGGGCAGGAAGTGCATCTCTATCTTGATGGCGCCATCGCCCTGGCACGCCTCGCAGCGTCCACCCTTAACGTTAAAGCTGAAGCGTCCCGGTGTATAGCCGCGTGAACGCGCCTCCTGGGTGCCGGCAAAGAGTTCTCGAATCGGCGTAAAGAGACCGGTATAGGTGGCCGGATTAGAGCGTGGGGTGCGGCCGATAGGGCTTTGATCGATGTTGATCACCTTGTCGAACTGATCCAGTCCTTCGATCTTGTCACACGGCGCTGGGTCATGGCTGCCTTCATTGATCGCCAGTGCGGCGTGGCTATAGAGGGTATCGTTGATCAGCGTCGATTTGCCCGAGCCTGACACGCCGGTGATGCAGCACATCAGCCCCAGCGGAATAGAGACATCGACCGACTTGAGGTTGTTGCCACTGGCACCAAAGATCTTTAATTGTCGCGCCGGATCGCTGGGTACGGTCTGTGGTGGGATATCGATCACCTGGACCCCGGTGAGGTACTGCCCCGTCAGTGAATCAGTAGACGCCATGATGTCTGCCGGCGTGCCCTGCGCGATGATCTCGCCGCCATGGGTACCGGCACCGGGGCCGATATCGAGCACGTGATCGGCAGAGCGGATCGCATCTTCATCGTGTTCAACCACGATCACGGTATTGCCCAGATCGCGCAAATACGTGAGTGTCTGTAACAGGCGATCGTTGTCACGCTGGTGCAGGCCGATCGATGGCTCGTCGAGTACGTACATCACACCGACAAGGCCCGCGCCGATCTGGCTCGCAAGGCGGATACGTTGCGTCTCTCCACCGGAGAGGGTGCTGGCGGTGCGGTTGAGTGCCAGATAGTCGAGTCCAACATTCACCAGAAAGCCGAGACGCTGGTTGATCTCTTTGACGATCTTGTCCGCAATCTCGCCACGCCAGCCAGGCAGGGTGAGTTGGGTAAAGAATTGATGCGCACGACCGACCGGCATCGAGGTCACTTCAGGCATCGTGGTATCGGCAATAAAGACATTACGCGCTTCGGTGCGCAGTCGAGTACCACCGCAGTCATTACAGGGCTGGTGGCTAATGTATTTGGCGAGTTCTTCGCGTACTACATTGGATTCGGTCTCGCGATAGCGGCGCTGCATGTTGGGGATGATCCCTTCAAAGCTGTGGCTGCGTAGTTCACTGCCGCCACGTTCATTGAAGTAGGTGAATTCGATCTGCTCATCGCCACTGCCATAGAGGATGATGTCGCGGGTTGACTTCGGCAGGTCTGCAAAGGGTGTGTCGAGGTCAAAGTCATAATGTTTTGAGAGCGCATTGAGCAGTCTGGAATAGTAGGTGTTGCGTTTGTCCCAGCCGCGAATGGCACCGGCTGCGAGGCTGAGTTCCGCATGAGTGACCACGCGTTCTGGATCGAAGAACTCCATCACGCCAAGACCATCGCAGGTGGGGCAGGCACCGGCAGGACTGTTGAACGAAAACAGTTTAGGTTCGAGGTCGGAGAGGCTATAGCCGCAGTGTGGGCAGGCAAATTTGGCTGAAAATAGTTGTTCGTTAGCGCTGTTTTCAGCTTCATCCATGAAGGCCACCCTGGCGATCCCTTCGGTGAGGTGCAGGGTGGTTTCAATCGATTCAGCGAGGCGCTGCTGGAGATCGGCACGTACCTTAAAGCGGTCGACGATCACTTCGATGGTGTGTTTT
>CALZHD010000101.1 GCA_945787155.1 uncultured Gammaproteobacteria bacterium
GTTTCGGAGAGTCAGTACGAGATCATTGCGGGTGAGCGGCGCTGGCGCGCAGCACAGATTGCAGGGCTGCACGAAGTGCCGGTGGTGGTGCGCGATGTGCCGGATCAAACCGCGATGGCGATGGCGCTGATCGAGAATATTCAGCGTGAAGACCTTAATCCGATGGAAGAAGCGACTGCACTACAGCGTTTGATCCTTGAGTTTGAACTGACGCATCAGGAAGCCGCGGAGGCGGTGGGGCGCTCTCGAGTGGCGGTTTCTAATCTGCTGCGGCTGTTTGATCTTAGTAATGAGGTGAAGCAGATGGTTGAGTCGGGTGATTTGGGAATGGGTCATGCGCGTGCGCTGCTGGGGCTCCAGGGCGATGCTCAGATTGAGGCGGCGCGTCGCGTCGTCAAGAAAGGGATGTCTGTTCGAGAGACAGAGCAACTGGTTCGCCATGCGCAATCGCCCGCGGTTAAGACTAAGACATCGAAGCGTATTGAAGATGATCCCGATGTACGTCGTTTACAGGAAGATTTGTCAGCACGTCTGGGTGCACAGGTAAACTTTCAGCATTCTGCCAAAGGAAAAGGCAGGCTTATGATACAGTACAATAGCCTTGATGAGCTGGAAGGTATTCTGGCGCATATCAAGTAAGGCTTGTTTTAGTCTGGCCTAACTCCCTGATATATTATTGTTTTATTGATGCTGAGCGATTGCAGGTAGTGTCTATTCGACTGGTTATTGAGGTATGAGCGAAGAAAAACGCACAGGTATTTTGCTGATTGGTGTCGGCACAATGTTGACGTCGATGGCGGTGGCTGGCTTTGGTCTCGGTTATTTCGTTGATTACTGGCTAGATAGTCTGCCAGTGTTTATGCTAATATTCGGCGGCCTCGGTTTAGTGGGTGGAATCATAAAGGTGCATAAAGTGCTGAGTAGCCTCGGATGAGTGATTCCACAGGCCCTGATGAGCGGGTAGATGAACTGGCAGATAATGCCAGAAAAATAATTTTGTTACAGCTTGGCATTGGTCTGGTCGTAGCAGCTGGATTTTTTCTGAAAGACGGCTCATGGGCAGCGATTTCCGCGTTTTACGGCGGCCTGGTGAGTGTGGCTTCAACAACGATGTTGAGGCGAGGTATTTCACGTGCTGGGCGGGAAGCCGAGAAAAGCGCTCAAACGAGCCAGGTGATTTTATATTTGGGCGCAGTCGTACGTTTTGTACTGGTCCTGGTCCTGTTTGGAATAGGTTTAGGCGCGCTGAAACTGGCGGCGCTGGCGGTGATTATAGGATTTGTAATCACGCAATTAGTGTTTGTGTTGATGGCTGGCCGACAGGGCCGCGAAAAACAGTAGACACTGAAAATAAGAATTCAGTAATAAATTTTGGAGAGAGCAGGTTTGAGCGGATCATCTGATGGCGGCGGTACAGTCGCGTATATTCAGCATCACCTGACCAACCTATGTGTTGGTGACTGTGATCCAGTGTTTTTTAGTGTCGTTTTAGGCGTGCTGATGGTTGCCGTTAGCTGGCGCATGGGACAGAACCTTGCGACGGGAACGCCGAGCGGCTTTCAGAATTTTGTCGAAACGATTATCGATTTTGTTAGTGGCCAGGTAAAAGATACCTTCCCCGGTCATAACCCAATCATTGCGCCACTGGCATTGACGATCTTTGTGTGGGTGTGGTTAATGAACTTTATGGATCTGATTCCTGTTGATCTGCTACCTGCGATCGCTTCTGGTGTTTTGGGTATTGAATATTTGAAGGTGGTACCGACTACGGATCTGAATACAACATTGGCGATGTCACTGACGGTATTTGCACTGATCCTTTACTACAACTTCAAGGTCAAGGGTGCTGCCGGTTACCTGAAGATGTTCCTGTTCCATCCTTTTGGTAAATTTTTTGTGCCGGTGAATATCGTTATGTCTGTGATTGAAGAGCTGGCGAAGCCGCTGAGTCTGGCGCTGCGACTGTTTGGCAATCTGTTTGCAGGTGAACTGGTCTTCCTGTTGATTGCGCTGATTGGTGGCACTATGGCAGTCGGTCTTGGCGCACTGATCTGGTTCCCATTGCAGGTGGTGCTGGATCTTGGTTGGTTGATCTTCCATCTATTGGTGATCACATTGCAGGCCTTTATCTTTATGGTGTTGACCATTGTTTATCTGGGTATGGCACATACAGAAGAGCATTAATTAAGGTCTGTCTGATTTAGCGTTTGTGATTTAATTTATTTTGATTTAAATAGTTTGGTTTTTAATTTTAGTTTATTTGTATTTTTAAATAGGAGATGTAAAAAATGACACCGGATATGATTGCACAAGTTTATGCCTCTACTGCAGTTGGCGTTGGTATCATCCTGGCGGCGGCTGGTCTGGGTTCAGCTATTGGCTGGGGTCTGATCTGTGCGAAGACCCTGGAAGGGATTGCGCGTCAGCCTGAAATGCGTCCAGCGCTGATGACCAACATGTTCATCTTTGCAGGCCTGATGGAATCTTTCCCATTCATCATCCTGGCGTTCGCAATGTGGTTCCTGTTTGCAAACCCATTCGTAGGTGCCCTAAGCAGCGCAATTGGCGCAGCATAAGGTTTAACCGGCCCCTGGTTGGTAATACCTTATTTATTTAGGAGACTGAGATGAATATTAACGTAACACTGATTGCGCAGATTATCGCATTCGTTACGCTGTTGTGGTTCGTCAATAGAGTGCTGTGGAACCCGATGAATGATCTTCTTGCCGCGAGGCAGAAGCGCATTGCTGACGGTCTGGCCGCTGCAGACAAAGGCAAGCATGAGCTTGAGATGTCTGAAAAGCGTGCTAAAGAGCACTTGGTTGAGGCGAAGTCTCAAGCAGCTGAGATCCTGGCTCAGGCAGAAAAGCGTGGCAACGAAATTGTCGAAGAGGCAAAAGAGAAGGCGCGCACAGAGGGTGATCGTCTGGTCACTGCTGCTAAAGCTGAGATTGAGCAGGAAGCGAATCGTGCCAAAGAACAGCTCCGCGGTAAGGTGGCATCTGTTGCCGCTGCCGGTGCGGGTCGTATCCTTGGCCGTGAAGTGGACGAAAAGGCACATGCCGATCTGTTGAAAGATCTGGTTGGCCAGATTTAAGAGGGCTGAACGAGCATGGCTGAAAAAAGCACAATCGCACGCCCCTACGCACAGGCCATTTTTGACCAGGCAGCTGCTTCCGGGCAGTTGCCACAGTGGTCTGAAAATCTGGCGCTGGCGTCTGCGGTGGCACAGGATGAAGGAATGCGCAGCGTGATTGGAAATCCACGCCTGAGCAATGCGCAACTGGTAGATCTCTTTCTGGGGGTTTGTGGTGGCAAGTTTGACGACACCGCAAAAAATCTGGTGAAGCTGCTGGTTGAAAATGGACGATTGAGCGTCCTTCCCGAAATCGTGTCACTGTATGAAGCATATCGTGCAGAGGCAGAGAAAACGGTGAAGGCTGAAGTCGTTTCCGCATATCCGGTCACCAGCACACAGCAGACCAGTATTAAAGAGGCCTTGAAGGCGCGATTGGGTCGTGAGGTCGAGCTCGTTTGCACAACAGACAACTCTCTAGTGGGCGGTGCCATTATTCGCGCAGGCGATATGGTCATCGACGGTTCGGTCACGGGACAGATAGAAAAACTGACCCACGCCCTGACTCATTGATTGAGAGCCACTGAAAATAATTCGTTATAGAGGATATAAAAATGCAGTTAAATGCAGCAGAAATCAGCGACCTGATTAAGCAACGAATCGAAAGCTTCGAAACAGTTAGCGAGGCCGATGTGATGCAGGGCGAGATGATTGAGTTTGCCAATAACACCTTTGGCATGGCCCTTAACCTGGAGCGTGACTCTGTCGGCGCGGTTATTCTAGGCGCATACGAGAGCATCTCTGAAGGTGATACCGCCAAATGTACCGGCCGTATTCTTGAAGTGCCAGTCGGTAGAGGTCTACTGGGTCGAGTGGTTAACTCGCTGGGTGAGCCAATCGATGGTAAAGGGCCAATTGAGTCTGATGGTACTTCACCCATTGAAAAAGTAGCGCCGGGCGTGATCGCTCGTCAGGGTGTTGATCAGCCAGTACAGACCGGTCTGAAATCAATCGATGCGATGGTGCCAATCGGCCGTGGCCAGCGTGAGCTGATCATTGGCGATCGTCAGACAGGTAAAACCGCAGTTGCGATCGATGCGATCATCAACCAGAAAGGTACCGGTGTTACATGTATCTATGTGGCGATCGGACAGAAGGCCTCTTCTGTAGCAAATGTGGTACGTAAGCTGGAAGAGCACGATGCACTCGCTCACACCATTATCGTTGCGGCGACCGCTTCTGATCCAGCATCCATGCAGTTCATCGCACCTTATGCGGGTTGCACCATGGGTGAATACTTCCGAGATCGCGGCGAAGATGCGTTGATCGTTTATGATGATCTGACCAAGCAGGCGTGGGCCTATCGTCAGGTGTCACTGTTGCTACGTCGTCCACCAGGTCGTGAAGCGTATCCAGGTGATGTCTTCTATCTTCATTCACGTTTACTAGAGCGTGCTGCTCGCGTAAATGTTGATTACGTAGAGAAATTTACCAACGGTGAAGTTAAAGGCAAGACCGGTTCTTTGACCGCACTGCCCATCATCGAAACTCAGGGTGGTGACGTATCTGCATTCGTACCGACCAACGTAATTTCGATTACCGACGGACAGATCTTCCTAGAGACCGATCTGTTCAACGCTGGTATCCGTCCTGCGATCAACGCGGGTCTGTCGGTATCTCGTGTAGGTGGCGCGGCACAGACCAAGATCATTAAGAAGCTTGGCGGTGGTGTTCGTCTTGATCTTGCACAGTATCGTGAGCTGGCTGCATTTGCACAGTTTGCTTCTGATCTTGATGAAGCGACACGTAAGCAGCTTGAGCGTGGACAGCGTGTGACCGAACTGATGAAGCAGAAGCAGTATGCACCCATGAGTGTTGCAGAGCAGGGAACATCTCTATTTGCTGCCAATGAAGGCTTCCTGGATGATGTTGAACTGAATAAGGTGGGTGCATTTGAATCAGCACTGATTAGCTACATGAACAGCAGTCACGCTGACCTTATGGCGACCATCAACGAGTCTGGTGACTTCAATGGCGATATCAAAGGTGGGCTGACATCAGCTATCGAGTCATTCAAGGCAAACAACGTCTGGTAAAGACGGGAGAGTTGTAATGGCCGTAGGCAAAGAGATACGCACCAAGATCAATAGCATTAAGAATACGCAGAAGATCACGCGTGCTATGGAAATGGTGGCTGCGAGTAAGATGCGTAAGGCACAGGAGCGCATGAGGGCATCACGCCCTTATGCGCAGAAGATGCGTAATGTGGTTGATCATCTAGCGCATGCTCACCCTGAGTATAAGCATCCCTACCTGGAAGATCGCGAGGCAAACCGTATCGGTTATATCGTGATCTCTTCTGATCGTGGCCTGTGTGGTGGCCTGAACAGTAACCTGTTCAAGCGCACAGTCATTTCGATGAAAGAGTGGCACGATCAGGGTAAAGAGATCGAGCTCTGTACCATTGGTAGTAAAAGTGGTGCGTTCTTTGCGCGTCTCGGCGGCAATATCGTTGCACAGACCGCACATCTGGGGGATACCCCAGAGATCTCAGAGTTGATTGGTGTGGTCAAGGTGATGCTGGATGCTTTTAATGAAGGACGGCTTGATCGACTCTATGTGGTTTACAACGAATTTGTAAACACCATGACACAGGCGCCTAAGGTTGAGCAGTTGCTGCCGGTTGAGAAAAAAGAAGACAAAGAGCTAGAGCACCACTGGGATTATTTCTACGAGCCTGAAGCGAAAGATGTGCTGGATGCCTTGCTGGTTCGCTTTATTGAATCTCAGGTCTATCAGGGCGTCGTTGAAAATCTTGCCTGTGAGCAGGCAGCGCGAATGGTGGCGATGAAGTCCGCATCTGATAATGCTGGTGATCTAATTGGTGACTTGCAGCTGGTTTACAACAAGGCGCGTCAGGCGGCGATTACTCAGGAGATCTCCGAGATCGTGAGTGGCGCATCCGCTGTTTAGCGTGAGGCTTGATTGATCAAGTTGTTTAGAATTTTTGCAACACAAGATATTAAATTTTTATAAGAGGATTTGAGGCGATGAGTGCAGGAAAAATAGTACAGATTATCGGTGCTGTTGTTGACGTGGAATTTCCACGCGACGCCATGCCTGATGCATTACACGTGGGCGATGTAGGTCTGACCCTGGAAGTGCAGCAGCAGTTGGGTGATGGTGTGGTTCGTACCATCGCCATGGGAACAACAGATGGCGTTCAGCGCGGTAAGACGGTTAGCAATACTGGCGGCCCCATTGCCGTGCCTGTCGGCGAAAAGACACTGGGTCGCATCATGGACGTATTGGGTGATCCGATCGATGAAAAAGGGCCGATTGGCGAAGATACCCGTTGGGCTATTCACCGTAAGGCGCCAAGTTACGAAGAGCAGTCAGGTAGTACTGAGCTGCTGGAAACAGGCATTAAAGTGATCGACCTGCTTTGCCCGTTTGCGAAGGGTGGCAAGGTCGGACTGTTCGGTGGTGCGGGTGTAGGCAAGACCGTCAACATGATGGAACTGATCCGTAACATTGCGATCGAGCATAGTGGTTACTCAGTATTCGCTGGTGTGGGTGAGCGTACTCGTGAGGGTAACGATTTTTACCATGAAATGACCGAATCAAACGTTATCGATAAAGTATCACTGGTTTATGGCCAGATGAATGAGCCTCCAGGTAACCGTCTGCGTGTTGCACTGACTGGCCTGACCATGGCTGAGTACTTTCGTGATGAAGGTCGTGACGTCCTGTTGTTCGTCGATAACATCTATCGTTACACCCTTGCGGGCACCGAGGTTTCAGCACTGCTGGGGCGTATGCCTTCTGCGGTAGGTTATCAGCCAACACTGGCGGAAGAGATGGGTGTGTTGCAGGAACGTATTGCATCAACCAATAAAGGTTCAATTACTTCGATTCAGGCGGTATACGTGCCTGCGGATGATTTGACCGATCCATCACCGGCAACCACTTTCGCGCATCTGGATGCAACTGTTGTACTGTCACGCTCTATCGCTGAACTGGGTATTTATCCTGCGATCGATCCATTGGACTCTACTTCTCGCCAGCTGGATCCACTGGTGATTGGTCAGGAGCACTATGACATTGCACGTGCAGTACAGGGCACACTGCAGCGTTATAAAGAGCTGAAAGATATCATCGCGATTCTCGGTATGGACGAACTGTCAGAAGAAGACAGACAGACCGTTACCCGTGCACGTAAGATTCAGCGTTTCATGTCACAGCCGTTCTTTGTGGCCGAGGTTTTCACCGGCGCACCAGGCAAGTACGTTTCTTTGAAAGATACTATCAGTGCATTCAAAGGCATCATTGCCGGCGAATACGATCACCTGCCAGAGCAGGCGTTCTATATGGTAGGTTCAATCGACGAAGTGGTTGAGAAGGCAAAGAGCATTCAATAATCGTGTTTACGCAATGGTAGGATAAGTGATGGCAATGACAATACATGTAGACATCGTAAGTGCCGAGAGTGAGATCTTCTCCGGCACTGCTGAGATGGTCTTTGCGCCCGCAGTGATGGGTGAGGTGGGGATTCTTCCTCGCCACGCCCCGCTGCTGACGCAGCTTAAGCCTGGTGAAGTGCGCGTCAAGAATGGTGACACTGAGGAGTCTTTTTATGTCTCTGGTGGCATGCTGGAGGTTCAACCTCATGTCGTCACAGTACTTTCAGATACGGCAGTGCGTGCTAAGGACATCGATGAGGCCGCTGCGATTGAAGCGAAGCAGCGTGCGGAAGATGCACTGAAGGACAAGACCTCTGAATTCGAATATGCCAGGGCACAATCTGAACTGGCAGAAGCGGTTGCACAGCTGCAGGCGATTAAGAAGCTGAAGAACAGGGCTGGCCGCTGATAACGGGTAGATCTCAGCACTGTTTTGCAGCATAGACTATTCCTGCATAAAATCGATATCGACAAAGGCCGTTTAATAGACGGCCTTTGTCGTTATTGCTACATTACATTGTTGGAAATACGCAAATTAGTGCGGTTAACTTGCCGTCGAGAAATTATATGGAATTGAGCGTTGTTATTTTAGCTGCTGGTCAAGGGTCGCGGATGCGATCGAAGCTCCCCAAAGTTTTGCACAAGCTGGCTCATAAACCTTTATTGACGCATGTCATTGATGTCGCAGAGCAGCTTGCCGCACAGGATATCCATGTGGTCTATGGGCACGGTGGTGAAGTTGTTAGAGATGCCCTGTCTGATCACAAGGTCAGCTGGGTTAAACAGGACGAGCAGTTGGGCACTGGGCATGCAGTCGCACAGGCAGTGCCACGTTTGATCGATGATCATGTGGTATTGGTGCTTTATGGTGATGTGCCATTGACCACAAAGGCGACATTAGAGCAGTTACTTGCGCAGGTCTCAAAGACGAGCATGGGCCTGCTCACCGCTGTGCTCGATAATCCTCATGGCTATGGTCGTATTGTACGCAACAGCGATAATGCGGTGCAGTGTATTACCGAAGAGAAAGATGCCTCGGCAGAGATCCGCAAGATCCCCGAGGTCAATACCGGCATCCTTGCTGTTTCAGGCGGTAAGCTGAAGGAGTGGCTGGGACGGCTGAAAAACAATAACGCCCAGGGCGAATACTATCTTACCGATATTATTGCGATGGCTGTTAGCGATGGCATTGAGGTAAAGACCTCTCATGCCAGTGCAGTTGAAGAGGTTGAGGGCATCAACAACCGCTCGCAGCTTGCTCGAATCGAGCGTTACTATCAGCAGCAACAGGCCGAGCAGTTGATGATGGCTGGAGTGACACTAAAAGACCCGGCGCGTTTTGATCTGCGAGGCAGTGTTGAAACTGGCATCGATGTCATTATTGACGTAAACGTTATTCTTGAGGGTGACGTGGTGCTTGGCGACAACGTAGCGATTGGTGCAAATTGCGTGCTGATCAATTCGATAGTCGGCGATGGCAGTGTCATCCTGCCAAACAGCATCATCGAAAATTCCGTTATTGGTGTTGAGTGTTCGATCGGTCCGTTTGCTCGCATTCGTCCTGATACAAAACTGGCTAATAAAGTGAAGATAGGTAATTTTGTTGAGGTGAAAAAGGCACAGGTGGGTGATGCATCGAAGATTAATCACCTCAGCTATGTGGGCGATAGCATAATAGGCAAGGATGTAAATATCGGCGCAGGTACCATCACCTGTAACTATGATGGTGCCAACAAACACCTGACTGAGATCGGTGATGGGGCGTTTATTGGATCTGATAGCCAGCTGGTTGCCCCGGTAAAAATAGGTGCCGGCGCGACTATCGGTGCAGGCTCGACAGTGACTAATGACGCCCCCGAAAATGCATTGACCTTGAGCCGCAGCAAACAGCGTTCGATCGATTCATGGGCGCGTCCACAAAAGAAAAAATGATGTGAGGACGAGACGTCCTCGACCCAAAAACAGGCCAAGAGGTGAGCTATGTGTGGAATAGTCGGAGCAGTGGCAGAGCGTGATATTGTGCCCATTTTACTGGAGGGACTACGGCGTCTTGAATACCGTGGTTATGATTCTGCCGGTATTGCTGTGCTTGATAATGATGGTTGCATCGGACGTGTGCGTGCACCTGGCAAGATCAGCGACCTGTTCTCCGCGCTAGATGACGACCCACAGAGTGGTGTGATCGGCATTGGCCACACCCGCTGGGCAACACATGGCAAGCCAACCCGGGCAAATGCCCACCCTCATGTCTGTCGTAAGTCTGTCGCCGTGGTGCATAACGGCATTATCGAAAATCACGAAGCGCTGCGTCGCGAACAGACCAAAACAGGCTATGAGTTCACCTCTGAGACCGATACAGAAGTGATTGTTCACATGATTCATCAATATCTGGAGCAGGGTAAGAGTCTGCTCGATGCGGTACGCGCCGCAACCACCAAACTTGAAGGTGCCTATGCGCTGGGTGTGATTAGCAACATGGACAATGGCCATCTTATCACTGCCAGGCTGGGCAGCCCACTGGTGATCGGTGTCGGTATCGGTGAGCATTTTATCGCCTCTGATGTAGCGGCGTTACTGCCAGTCACACAGCGCTTTATTTTTCTTGAAGATGGCGATGTTGCAGATATTACCAAAGAGAAAGTGACCATTTATGATGCCAGTGGCAGCGTGGTTGCACGCCCGGTGCAAATCAGCCAGTTAACCGCAGACGCTGTAGGCAAAGGTCAATATCGTCACTACATGATGAAGGAGATCTATGAGCAGCCCCATGCGATTGCCGAGACCCTCGAAGGACGCATCAGTAACAAACGTGTACTCGAAGAGGCATTTGGGGTAGGTGCCAGTGAGATCTTTGATCAGGTAAAAGGGGTGCATATCATCGCCTGTGGTACCAGTTATCACGCCGGGATGATTGCACGTTATTGGTTTGAATCGTTGGCGGGGGTCCCATGCAGCGTTGAAGTGGCAAGTGAATTTCGCTACCGTTATCCGGTGGTACGGCGTAATTCATTGATTATTAGTATCTCTCAATCGGGCGAGACCGCCGATACGCTTGCAGCACTGCAGGAGGCAAAGAAGCGTGGCTATGGCCATTCACTTGCGATCTGCAATGTGCCCGAGAGTTCGCTGGTGCGCGAGTCCGATCTCTTTCTGATGACACGTGCAGGCCCTGAAATTGGTGTCGCATCGACCAAGGCATTTACTACCCAACTGGTGTCGTTGATGTTGCTGGTAATTGCACTCGGTCGGCGTCATGATATGACTGATCATGTTGAAGAGGCATTGGTCCAACACCTGATTTCGCTACCCGCCAAGATCGAAGAGGTGTTGGCGCTTAATGACAAGATTAAGGAGATTGCCGAGCAGTTTGCCGATAAAAATCATGCGCTATTTCTTGGGCGTGGCACTCAGTATCCGGTGGCGATGGAAGGGGCGCTTAAGCTCAAAGAGATCTCGTATATTCATGCCGAGGCCTATCCTGCCGGTGAACTAAAACACGGCCCACTGGCACTGGTCGATGCCGAGATGCCGGTAATTGCCGTCGCCCCCAATAATGAACTATTGGAGAAGCTTAAATCCAATCTTCAGGAAGTGAGTGCGCGTGGTGGCCAGCTGTTGGTGTTTGCCGATGCGTCGGTGAATGTTGAGTCGCAAGAAGGGATCGAGGTGGTCTCCGTCGCTTCGGTGGATGATTGCATTGCGCCGATCGTCTATTCTGTACCGTTGCAGTTACTGTCATATCATGTGGCCGTGTTGAAAGGCACGGATGTTGATCAACCGCGTAATCTTGCGAAATCAGTAACCGTTGAATAAATTTCCTGCGATTAATTTTTAGGATAAGAAGCGTGATGAAAAGAGTCCTGGCAACTGCCTTGATGATGTTGAGTGGCACTGCGAGTGCCGATGTACTGGAAGACCTGATTGTTGTCGCACCACTGGACACCTCTGTACGCGGTGAAGGGCTGCATGGTGAAGTATTGGCCGCAGCTGTTGTACGTCCAAAATATTCCGGTTCAGAAACCTCTTCGGTAGTCGCATTGCCACTGATCAATATTAGTTATAACGATACGTTCTACTTTAATGTTCATCGTTTAGGTTACTGGTTACCGTGGAAATCAGAGGACGAAAAAGTTCGCTTTGGTTTGTTGGCAGAGCAACAGCGCGGTTTTGAGGCAAGCGATGGCGCACTGCTACGCGGCATGTCAGAAAGAGAGACGGCCACCGAGGCCGGTTTCAATATCGCATGGGATAGTCCAATCGGTTATCTTGACTTCGCTTATCTCAATGATGTCTCGGATACGCATAAAGGTTCGGCAGTTAAGTTGATGTTCTCAACCAGGTTGATTGAGCGCGGTAAACTTTTTATTAAGGCCAGTGGTGGCTTTGAGCGCATGAGTCAGCGTGCCGTGAGTTACTACTATGGCGTTAGGCCCGACGAAGTCACGGCGGCTCGTCCACAATATATATCCGCCGATAGCACGATTCACACTTACTTTGCACTGGATGCCCGTTATCGTATTAGTAAACGCTGGTCGCTGGATGGTCACCTCAGTAACAATAAGATGGGTGAACAGGTTGAGCATAGCCCAATTGTCGATAAGACTAATGTGACCGTTGCCTACCTCGCAGCCGGTTGGCATTTTTAATCAAGCATAGAATCGACGCGTATTCACCGATCGTGGCTAGATAAACAGTGATAAGAAACCACGACAGCCGCCGACTACTGATATAATAATCGCATGCGCCCGTAGCTCAGCTGGATAGAGCGCCACCCTCCGGAGGTGGAGGCCAGAGGTTCGAATCCTCTCGGGCGCGCCATCTTTTATTTGCCACTTTGGGACAATTTTGGGACACTCAGAATCATCTGGGACAGTTCTCTATTGTGTTAAGGAGGTTGTTATGGCGACGATCAGCAAACGGGGCGAAGGCCAGTGGCAGGCGAAGGTTCGCAAGCGAGGCTACCCTGTTCAGAGCAAGACATTCTCCACCAAAGCCATGGCGGCCACCTGGGCTCGCAACGTCGAATCCGAAATGGATCGCGGTGTATTTCTCTCTACCTCTATTGCCGAAACAACCACGCTTACTGAACTCATCGACCGTTACCTCGAAGAAGTAGCCCCGACCAAAAAGTCCGAAGCGGATATCCGTGTGCGGGGCAAGTTGCTTAAAAACAAACTGGGTGATCGAGTACTTGCAGCTATTACTCCTCTAACTGTTAAGGAGTTTCGCGAGGAGCGACTGGAGACGGTCAAGGGGGATACGGTACGCAAAGAGATGTCTCTGTTGGGCCGAATTCTAAAGCTGGCTCAACAGGAATGGGATATCTATCTGCCCCGAGGTAATCCCGTGGATTCTGTTGCCATGCCTCCCAAGGGGAAAGGTCGTGATCGCCGCTTGGAGCCGGGTGAGGAAGATAAGTTAATTAAAGCAGCCAAGGAATACGGCGGATTTATTCAAGACATCATTATCCTGGCGCTGGAAACAGGTGCCCGCCGTGGTGAGTTGGCCAATCTTCAATGGGCAAACATCAACTTCAATAAATGCACCGTGATACTTCGCGATACTAAAAACACAGACGACCGCGAAATACCGCTCTCATCCAGAGCATTGGAAGTGATCAAGCGCCAACCGCGCCATATTACTGGGTATGTGTTCCCGATACGGGGGGACTCTATTACCAAGGCGTTTGGTCGCGTTTGTAAGAATGCGGATATAACCGACCTGCGTTTCCATGATTTGCGCCATGAGGCTACCAGTCGATTTTTCGAGAAAGGATTCGAGACCATGGAAGTATCGGCAATCACTGGCCATAAGGACTTGGCGATGTTGAAGCGCTACACGCATCTAAAAGCCGAAGACCTTGCGAAGAAATTAGGGTGAAGCTTCTTCGCCCTTTGCTTCAATAAATCGATACCCCATCGCTCGATAACCGCGCTGTCGTCTATCCCACATTTTCAATAAGGCGGGGTGTCCGGTATCTACGATGTCGATGATTTTGACATCATTTTTTGTAGAGTGCTCACGATGAAGCCGTCCCGCATATTGTTGAAGGGTGCCTTTCCAAGAGATCGGCATAGCGAGTACCAGCGTGTCGAGTGGTGGATGGTCAAAACCTTCTCCCACTAGCTTACCTGTAGCAAGCAGCACACGTGGGGCATCAGCCGATAATTCGTTTAGCTCGTTGATTACCGTAGCGCGTTGCTTTTTCGACATGCGCCCATGTAGGGAGTAGAACGTATCGATCGAATCAGTAAGCGCTGCCTTAATGTGATCCAAGTGATCGGTACGCTCTGTAAGCACAAGTATCTTTCTTCCTTGTTCGTATAGCTCCTTAACCTTGTCAACAATGGCTTGTGTACGGTGT